>CAZCAL010000004.1:21929-26572 GCA_964496625.1 uncultured Verrucomicrobiaceae bacterium
AAACTCCCCATCAGCATCTCCCTCAAAGAATGGCATACCTTGCGAATCCGCACCAAAGGCAATGAGGCGGTTGTGACTATAGATAGCAAAAAGGTTGGCAGCTTTGCGTCCGACGGCATCGTCCACGACACCAAGAGTCTCATCAGCCTGACCACAAACGAAGTCGATGTGCAGTATGACGAATTCACGATCAAAGCAGCCTCAGTGATCGAGAAGTGACTGCGTGACTCTCAACGTCGGCTTATTTCACGCACATCCAGCACATCGCCTGCAAGGTTTTTGATCTCCACTTTCATCTGCGCAGCGTCCCGCGTAAGGGTCAGCAGGATGTAATTATCCTCGCGGGTGACGAAGACGGACTTCGGGTCCTTGTATAAATCGCCATTACCCTTTAGACAGGTGTTAAAGAAAGGCACGCCCTCCACCTCTGCACGCTCCCCAAAATAGCCATACCCCGTGATCACGGCGCTGCATTGCAGGAATAGAGGCAGCCAGGCACCACCATCGTAGCCGCGCATCAGAGCATTCTGCTCATTGTCCAGGGTGATAAGAAACGGCACGTCCATCTGCACTACCTCCTTCGCATACCATCCGTATTGCACCGAACTCTTGGCAATAGGGTGGTTTGTCTGCCATGTCGTTCCTTGGTCCCTTGTGTGACTCGCATCCAGAGCAAGAAATCGCACTCCAAATCGGGGTAGATCTAACCGCCACTTCCAGCCATCCTCAGGCAGCGGAAAGAAGGAACGAAACGCCACCGCATCCACATCATAAACCGGATGATCGGGCGGCTGAGACCCACGGGGAGTCATCTCGCGATCATGATTTCCCAACACCGGCATAAAAGGAGTCGAGCGGAACAGATCACGCTGGGAATCGATCAATGCACTGAAGGCCTTTGTTCCTTCGATCCCCTTTTCATGCAAACTCGCCACATTGTCCCCAGCCGTCAGCAACAGATTCAAATCTTCCTTCACAAGCACAGAGAGATCTCGATCACGGGCATAGCCACGATCTGCAAATATGCCCACACGCAATTCGTCGCCAGCATACCCCCTGAAGGAAGAGATCGCCGAAGCATCTGCCCCACTTCGAACCCGATAGAAGTGCCTCACTCCACCCCTCCCGATGGGAATCTCCACATGATGGATAGTCACCGCATCGTCCACAGACACCGCCTGTCCAAGGGCTTCGCTCGTTCCATATTCTACCATCGAAGCTCCCGATTGTTCAGTTTCCCAACTGATCGTGATGCGCCCGCAATCATTGCTGGCATGAGTTAGCCAAAGGCGCTCAATCAATGCCGCTTGGAGCTGCACAGAAAACAAGAAGAAAAAGGTAAAACGATACATAGAGCAGGGAATAGCAGACCAATATTGGCACCCATTTCAACAGGAAATACAGAGCCCCGCCCGCGCGACCCCAATCATTGTGCACCAGTTGCATGGACTTGCAGAAAACGCCACCATATAGCAGTCTCCTCACCTATGAAACGCCCTCCAGCCTGCACCATGCGTGATATCGCAGCCCACCTCGGCATCTCCCATGCCACGGTATCGCGGGCCATGCGCAATGATCCGCGCATCACCGAGACAGTTCGGCTGAGGGTCGTCAAGGCGGCTAACAGCATGGGCTATCGTCGCGATCCAAAGTTAGCCCAGCTCATGAGCCACCTTCGATCCACCAAAACCCGTGCGTTCCAAGGAACCCTGGCCTGGATCACTGACCATGACCTCAATCTCCCCGCCGAAGCCAAAGCACATTCATTGTACTGGGAGGCAGCTGCAATCCGCGCCTCAGAGCTAGGTTACAAAGTAGACTGCTTTCCCAACTGCACCGCCACAGATGCTCCACGGATTGACCGCCGCATGCGCGCCCAAGGCATTCAGGGCATAGTGATCCAGCAATTCAAAGCTGCATTTAACCTACCTAGTTGGCAGTTTAACTGGCGACGTTATGCCGCCGTTTATAACGGTGTCAGTCAGGTAGACAACTCCCTGGACAGCGTCGATGCGGACGACATTGGCAACTGCGTTACTCTCTTTCAACAACTCGTCCAGCGCGGCTATCAGCGCATTGGAATCTGCACCACCGAGGACATTGAGCGTGCCCTGAATTTCTCGCTTAGCACAGCGCAGCACCGCTTTCGACTCCTTCATCCAACCACCGCAAACATCCCCCCATGCCTGCTACCAGATCTCGGTCCGGCATCCAGCAAAATCGCTGCGCGTTGGCTAAGGAGGCACAAGGTGGATGCCGTCGTATCTCAAGTCCGCGGCATGAAGGAGTTCCTCACCACTACCGGGTTCAAAGTGCCTGAAGAAATCGGCCTGGCGTGGCAAGGTGTAAACCCGCTCAATCCAAACTCGGGCATGTGGCAACGGGAAGACATCATCGCCACTGTCAGCATCGAAACACTCATCGCCAGCATTGAGCAAGGGCGATTCGGACTGCCCACAAATCCACGCATCATCCAAATCGCCGGCAATTGGCATCAGGGCAACACCTGCCGATCCTAAAAACAGCTACTTCCCCTTCTTTGCTTCCAGCATTTTTCGGACGCGATCATTTTCTTTTTCCAAAGCGACTGGAGGCACAGGCATGGGAACGAAATTGGAGCGCTGCAGTTCTTCGGTTCTTGGAATTACCCGCAGACGTAATGCCCGAAACCACACGTCTTGACCGTGATCCTGCAACCATAGCTTGCCACCGCGTGCACCGAGATCAGCACCACGAATGCGCAGAAGTTCGACCTCCTTCGCCCACATCGGATCCATGTAATCAAAATCGATGACCTTCTCGCCATTTAACCAATGCTGGATAACCGTTCCCTTGCACATTACCCGGCCCTCATTCCACTCACCAACAGGTCGGGTTGCATCCTTGCTAGGGGCCATGCAGAAGAATAGCGATGCCGCTGCCTGCCGGGGATTTTCGCCGTAGGGACTGCCCACATTGTCCAAGACCTGATACTCGTATTGTTCAGGGCGATAATACACGCCGCTGTTGCAACCAGCCGACACCTTCCACTCAAAACGCAGTTCAAAATCGTCTGGCACCACCGCAGCGGTGTAAGTCAGAGGACCTCCCTTTGCCTGCCGATAAAACGCCCCGTCATCTTGGACGACCCAATTGCCACTCTGCTCCCAACCGGCAAAAGATTTGCCATCGGACAAGGTGATCCAATCTGCACCCATTTTGGAGATGATCACATGCTTCGTCTTGCGTTGGATGGAATAGAGAGTGCCCGGTTGATCCTTATCCCAGGCAAACGCCTGGCCTGCCGACGTCATGGAAAGAGTGTCCGTCCAAATGACCTCGCCACCTCCATCAGGGAGATCTAGTGCATACAACTCCGGCGCATCATGACCGGAAACATACAGACGACCATCTGAGCCAAAGGCACCGCCAGAACTACTGCTTCCGGCGAACTTCTGAATCAAAGCAGCGGGAAAACTCCATCGCTGAAGTTCCCTCCAATCGGCGTCAAACTTCACCACCTTAGACAGTGCCGGATCACTGCTTTTTTTGTAGTGTGCAAAGCAGGCATACCACGCCCCATCTCGCTGATCTACCCAGGTCAACGAACCCGGCGGATGCTCAAAGCGGTGGGATTCTAGCCGCTTCATTGTGGCGACATCCCAAACCTCGACCGAACTCTCCTCAGGCATCGCAGGAAAGTTGGAGTGGGCACAATACAGCTTACCGCCCAAAACAATACCCGCGTTCAGATGGTGAATTCGCCCATTCTTTTCCTCCACCCATCCGCCGACACGTTCGCCGGTGTTCTTGCGATACTTTCCAATAGCTTGATTGGTGATCGCGTAGAAGAACTCGCCGTCCACGGCCACGCCCTGATTTGCCTCGATCGCACTAAACTGATGGCACACCGTCAAGGTATCACCAGCACGAAGCACCGGAGTAAGAAATACGCAAAAGAGGAGATAACGACGCATGATGGAAACAAGTGAGGTTATTGGGCAAACAGTCCAAACTCGCGCGCAACCGGAATTGCGGAGGCGAGATCGTTGACGAGTGGAAAATCGACACCAGCCCGCCACTGTCGGCGCAAGCCCTCTGGTGTCTCGTCGTGGTAGTAGTTGATGCGGACACCCGCCCTCCTTAGCAGGTCAATCGCCTCGGTCGGCATCTCGCCCTTACCCAATAGTTGAATAAAGTGAGCCTTCATCGCGATGGTCTCTTGGGCATATACCAACGAATCACCCTGACGCTCCATGTTGCATATCAGAATACCTGGGGCGACTCCGCGCGCCGCCGTAGCAGCCGCCGCAGTTGCAGCGAGAAAAGCCTGATGAATGCGACCCGATTTGACAATGATTCGTGCAGTAGCCGCCCCGACCTCGGCACCGCCTTTGAGATGGCAATTGAGCCACACATTGCGCGGAAAGACAGCAAGCGCTTCCTCGAATGTCGGCACACGCGTGCCTGAAAACTTTGTATCCATGTGAACACCCGCATCAAGTTCCTTAATCTCTGCCAGCGTCAGATCGGCGACTTTACCTTTGCCATTCGTGGTGCGATCCACCGTTGTATCGTGCATCAAAACCAGAGCGCCATCCTTTGTCAGTTGAACATCGAACTCAATCATCTGCGCACCGAACCGCATCGCCTCCATGAAGGCC
>CAZCAL010000004.1:26582-29132 GCA_964496625.1 uncultured Verrucomicrobiaceae bacterium
ATATAAAACAGCTTCATGATCATATCAAAGTTACTCACAGAACCAACCCCAGCTTTCGCCAACCACCGCGATCACCGCCTGAGAGGCGACTAGTTTTGCAACAAGCACGGTGATGGGAGCAGATGCGAAGCGTAGCCTCACAACTTGGAAGGATGATGGCAAGACCACAACAACACTGCTCCCGCAAGAATGCATCCACAAACATCCATCAATTGCCACCACAACGGCATTCCAGCCTGGGAATCAATCCAAATGAAAAGCGGTCCACAAGCCAGATAAATCCAAGCTACCAGACGGATCAACGGTTGATAGCGAGTCACATCAGCAGACATCGCCCAAAGCAACACGGCCTGCCCAACAAAGACAGCCGCACCTCCCGCCATCATGTAGAGCAGCAGCGGAGTCAACGGCGGTTGCCCAAATCCAACAAGCCATGAAAGCTTCTCCGCAGCAAGACGCGGTACGATGATCGCCGGCAGAGCAATCAAAGATGTGATTGCGATCAATCGAAGCACCAGCCGCTGTCCACGGGGATTACTAGAGGCATCCATCGGAATCGGTTCAGACTCAAACTGCTTCAGTGATTACACTCTGGCGTTTAGCCAAGCCCCTCGACCTTCCACCCGTCACGGTAATCGCGACGAACAAGGGCATTCGCTTCAGGTCTATTGGTGAACGCAAGTTTTTCACGATCCCACTCCAGCCACTCTCCGGCGAAGCGATCAGCCATCGCTCCGACTAGCACTGTCTCCGTCAGTGGGCCGCCATGTGCAAAATCAGCCACCGACCTGCCACCCGCGAGCACTGCATCCACCCAGTTGTGATAGTGATCTTGTCCCTTGAGCCCACGCGGATATTTTTCTGCGGGGAAGCTTTCCTCCGGCAATACAAAAGGACGACCGCCACGGTAGTTTTTGAAGATGCTGCCGTGCTCACCAATCCAGAAAGTCCCTGACTCTGGCAATTCATTCACACCCTTCGGCAGCTGTATTTTTGAAGCGTCAGGGCGTGTGTCGCCATCGTGCCAGGTAAGTTTTACCTCGTCCCCGGCGGTCATGTCCGTTCCCGCAAAAATCAGTTCGACCTGTCGAGTCTTACCCCACAATGGGCCACTGCTACCGCCTCCATTTTGCCGCACTCGCAAAGGGGCGGTGAGCTTCAGTGCGTCAAAGGTGGTGTCAAAATGGTGGCAACCCATATCACCCATTTCGCCAACCCCGAAGTCAAACCAAGCACGCCAAACCTGCGGGTGATAAGTATCCGCCAAAAATGGACGAGCCTCACGAACGCCCAGCCACACGTCCCAGTTTAGTCCAGCCGGGATCGGATCGCCCTGCAGACGCAACTCTGTGTTCTTCGGCCACCAATTCAGCTTTTTGTTTTCCCAAAGAATCACCTCCTTAATTTTGCCAATCGCACCGCTGCGAATCAACTCCACCGTCATGCGACTCTCGATGCTTGAACGGCCCTGATTGCCAAGCTGAGTCACGACACCCGCTTTTGCAGCCTCGTGCGTGATGACTCTACACTCGTGGAGCGTCGGTGCCATGGGCTTTTGCAAATAGAGATGCTTCTTCGCGCGCAATGCGGTCACCGCAGCGGGGGCATGAGTGTGATCCGGCGTGCCCACGGTGACCGCATCAAACTTATCAGCGTGATCTGCTAGAAGCGTACGCCAGTCATTGTGTTTCGATGCGTCCGGATGGAGTTCTGCAGCCTTTGCTAGACGCTCAGGATCGACGTCGCAAATGGCTACAATTTTGACCTTTTCATGGCTAGCGACGCTGCGCATCGTATTGCCACCCATCCCACCTACACCAATGCTTGCGACCTGGAGCATCGAGTTCGGTGAAGCACTACGGAGGATTGCAGGGAACCCAAGGACCCCAGCAGACGCTGCGGTAGTCTGGCGGATAAAATGGCGGCGATTCATAGTTAGTCGGGGAGTTAAGGTGACACTAAAGGAGGGCGGAAGGTTTGTAGCATTTCGATGTCTGTCGGTCCATCGCCCGCAGGAATCAGTTCGATACTGTGCGTTTGATTGGGCAGCATCTGCACCAATCGAACCGTGAAAATTTCGCCAACTTCGCCCTTGAAGCTGACGGTCGGAACAGCCGCACGGCGGACATCAAAAGTGAATCGATCTCCAGTGCGATTCCGCTCCGCACGACGCCAGACTTGAGGGTCAATGACGATCTGACCAGAATTGCTGGTGAACGGCTTGAACGCATTCCCTTTCCCATCGGGACCTGTGATGTTGCCACTCAGTTCGTAGTCTCCGCTGTCGCTCGTCATCACTAGCGTCCATTCCTGAGGGATGATGTTGCTGCCGAGCGTGACACCATGAGGCGATTGATCGCGAGGGTTGGCACCCTTTCCTTCTTTGGCATTCTTTGCATCAGGCTGCACATAGCTCGTCAGCCAAGCCTGGGCTTGAACCGCAGGTTTGCCATCAATCACGACATTCAGGCTTCCGCCAGTGGGCACTCTCTTCCCAATCAGATCGATTCGCGTGCCTTCAAAAGTCACCTTGTAGGATCCGTCAGCTTG
>CAZCAL010000005.1:0-1576 GCA_964496625.1 uncultured Verrucomicrobiaceae bacterium
AATTGGTCAATAGTTTTGTGTTGATTTGATTCAAAATTCGTCTAGAGATTTGTGTAGATTGGCTCCGGATGGCGACAGGGCATATGGGTGCGCTTGGTTGCTGCGATTTACGGCAGTCGTGAAATTACCAGTCAATTTTTTATGATTTCATCAAAAAAGGCTCCTGAAGTCAAGGCTTGGGTTCGACGGGTCGCAACCGCCGCTGGGGTGGTGCCTGAATCTTTGGAGAGCGAGGCGCGACTGGGATGGTGGGGCATGGAGATGCAGCGGTTCTTGAGTTTTTGCCAGGGGCTGCCGGCAGGCACCGATCTGCGCCCGGCGATGGAGGGTTATGGGCGTTTCCTGAAGTCCAATGAGCCGCCGCTGGCTGACTGGCGGCTGGAGCAGGCGCGGGAGGCGCTGCGGTGCTTTCAAAAGGGAATCGAAAACTGGGCGATCCTGCCGCCAGATGAGGCGGGGAATGTGGAGGTGCGGTTCCGTGCAAGGACGCGCGAAGGAGGGCCGGATGAAGCGGGTGGATCGTTGCCTAAGGAGCCGGCACTGGCCCCCAGCGGACAGGAAGGAATGGGGAAGGCGGACGCCGACTGGCTGCGGCTGGCGGAAGGGGCAATGCGGGTGCGGCGGATGGCGCGGCGGACGGTGGAGACCTATCTGGGGTGGATGCGCCGCTATCTGCAATGGGCGGAGGAACGGGATGTCAGGGCACAAAGGCAAGGCGAGGCGGAGCAGGTGCAGGCATTCCTAACGTGGCTGGCGCTGGAGCGGCAGGTAAGCGCGGCGACTCAGAATCAGGCGTTGAGTGCGCTGCTGTTTCTGACCCAGCAGGTGATGGGTGCAGCGGTGGAGGGGCTGGACGCGGTGCGGGCAAAGGTTACCCGCCATCTGCCAGTGGTGCTGAGCCGGGACGAGGCACGGCGGCTACTGGCGACGGCGGATGGGACGACGGGGCTGATGCTGGCGCTGATGTACGGCACGGGCCTGAGGCTCATGGAGTGTGTGCGGCTGCGGGTGAAGGATGTGGACTTTGACCGTGGGGTAGTGATGGTCCGCGATGGCAAAGGCGGGAAGGACCGGCAGGTGATGCTGCCACAGAGTCTAAAGGACCGGCTAATGGAGCAGCGGAAGCGGCTGGAGGCGCTGTGGGAGGCTGATCAGTTGGCGGCGCTGCCTGGGGTGTGGCTGCCAGAGGCGCTGGCGCTGAAGTATCCCAACGCGGGGAAAGAACTGTCCTGGCAGTGGTTCTTCCCCTCCAAGCAAATCGGAACGGACCCGGAATCGGGTCTGCGGCGGCGGCACCACCTGCACGAGAATGCGCTGAGCCAAGCGCTACGGTCAGCGTGGGTGCGGGCAGGGATTGCGAAGAAGGTGGGCTGCCACACGCTGCGGCACAGTTTTGCCACGCATTTGTTGGAGGGAGGGACGGACATCCGGACCGTGCAGGACCTGCTGGGGCACAAGAGTGTCGAGACGACGCAGATCTACACGCATGTGATGGAGGGTGGTGGCACGGGCACACGCAGTCCGCTGGATGGGCTGTGAACTGCGTGGACCAGGAGCTTTGGCGGTTCAGTGTCGC
>CAZCAL010000005.1:1676-10866 GCA_964496625.1 uncultured Verrucomicrobiaceae bacterium
CGGCCTCACAGAGGCCAGCTACAGGTCGCTGGTCGCGTTCGGCACTGTAGCCGGGTGTCTGTGACCCCGGTGTGCTTGAGAACGGGGATGAATCGCTGTGGCATTTGCGGATTCAGAAGCGGTTCAAGGGCACCCGGCCTCACAGAGGCCAGCTACAGGTCGCTGGTCGCGTTCGGCACTGTAGCCGGGAGTCTGTGACCCAGGTGCGAATGAGAACGTGAATGAAACGTCTTGGCATTTGCGGATTCAGAAGCGGTTCAAGAGCAAACCGGCCTCACAGAGGCCAGCTACAGGTTTCGCTGATCGCGCTCGGCACTGTAGCCGGGTGTTTGTGACCCCGGTGTGCTTGAGAACAGGGATGATTCGCTGTGGCATTTGCGGATTTATGGGGGGCACCAGCGCCACCGACTCCCCTACCCTTTCCGGCACTATCAGAGGCTGATCAAGCCACCGAGCACTGATGACTCAAAACCGTCTCACTTTTCCTCTGCCCCATTCTTTTTCATCACGATGGCAAGGAGGGCAATGTCTGCTGGGGTGACTCCTTGGACGCGGGCGGCTTGGCCGAGGGTGGTGGGGCGGATCTGTTGGAGCCTCATTTGGGCTTCTTTTTTTAACCCCGGGACGGCGGCGTAATCCAGCCATGCGGGAAGGAGTTTGTCCTCCATGCGCTGGGTTTTTTCGACGACAGCCTCTTGCCGCTGGATGTAGCCTTCGTACTTCAGGTCGTTTTCGAGGAGGCTCCAGATCTCCTCGCTGAACTGCTGGCGGAGCTCTGAGGGCAGCTTGGTGGAATCATTCTCGGGTCGGCGAATCCATTTCTCCAGGCGGACACCTTCTAAGTTGGTGGTGTGGGCGAGCTGGACGGCGGCAGCGAGTTGACGGGATTTCTCCGCTGTGTGGGCGCGTCTGATAGGGTCGATCAGGCCGGCCTGATCCGCCTTGGGCGTGAGGCGGAGGTCACAATTGTCTTGGCGGAGCAGCAGACGATATTCGGCCCTGGAAGTGAAAAGGCGGTAGGGTTCCGTGGTGTCCTTCGTGACGAGGTCGTCAATCATGACGGCCAGGTAGGACTCCGAACGCTGGAGGGAGAAGGCGGGCTTTCCCTGGACCTTCAGCGCGGCATTGGCCCCGGCCATGAGTCCCTGCCCTGCTGCCTCTTCATACCCAGAGGTGCCATTGATCTGACCGGCGAAATAAAGGCCGCTGACTCTTTTGGTCTCCAAGGTGGGAAAGAGCTGGGTGGGTGGGCAGTAGTCGTACTCCACCGCGTAGCCTGGGCGGATGATCTGGGCGTTTTCGAGTCCAGGAATGGACCGGATGAAATCGTATTGGACCTCAAAGGGCAGTGAGGTGGAGACGCCGTTGATGTAATACTCGTGAGTCTGCAGGCCCTCGGGTTCGAGGAAAACTTGGTGCCGGTCCTTCTCCGCAAAGCGCACCACTTTGTCTTCGATGGAGGGACAATAGCGGGGTCCGACTCCCTCGATACGACCACAATACATCGGAGACTTGTCCAGATTGGCCCGGATAATATCGTGGGTTTTCAGGTTGGTGTAGGTCACCCAGCAGGGATTTTGTTCCACGTGGAACATTTCAGGGGCCCATTTGTTCAGGGTGAAGAGCCCCGTATCGTCTGGAATGACGCCGCTGAGGTAGCTGAATCGAGGCGCTGGCTCATCCCCAGGCTGGGACTCGCACTTGCTGAAGTCGATGCTCTTGCCATTCAATCGGCAGGGTGTCCCGGTCTTGAAGCGACGCACCTCGAAGCCGAGAGTGCGGAGGCTGTCTGAGAGGGTGGAGATGCTGTCCCCCATCCGACCTCCCGCCTGGTTCTGGAGACCCACATGGAGGAGGCCGCGCATGAAGGTGCCAGCGGAAATGACCACCGCATGACAGCGATAGATCATGCCGAGGCTGGTGCGCACCCCGACGACGCGGTCGTTTTCGACCAAAATTTCCGCAGCATTTCCCTGGTGGAGGTCGAGGTTTGGCTGTGCCTCCAGGAGCCATTTCATCCGAAACTGATACGCCTTCTTGTCGCATTGAGCCCGGGGGGCCTGGACGGAGGGTCCCTTCTTAGCATTGAGCATCCTGAACTGGATGCCAGTGGCATCGGTATTCAAGCCCATGATCCCGCCGAGCGCATCGATCTCGCGAACGAGGTGGCCTTTGGCGAGGCCCCCGATGGCGGGATTGCAGGACATCTGGGAGATGGTGTCCAGGTTCTGGGTGAGGATGGCTGTCTGGCAACCGAGTCTTGCGGAGGCCATGGCGGCCTCGACTCCGGCATGACCTGCCCCACAGACGACGACGTCGTAATGCTTGGGATAGGAGTAAAGGGCAGAGTCTGTTTGGGGCATGGGGCGGGACAGTAACACCAGATGGGGAAATGTCACGCGCCACGGCAGGCTCTACTTTGTTCCACGTGGAACAATTTCCCTCCCCCTTCCCTGTGTAGGTGGTCTGAGATTTGCTTCTTTGAGCCCCTCCAAAATGGGTGTCCGGCTGGTGAATCGGGGCGTAAGAATGTGTTGAGACGCCGCCTTGTCTTGCTACCTTCTCGCCCCCGCATCCTCCCCCGTATGGCAAAAACTCCCGCTCCCTCCGAATCCGCCGCTGACGCTGAGATCAATCGCAGTCTCACCCCGGAAGCCAAAATCAAACTCTACCAGGAGATGGTTCGGATTCGGCGCTTTGAGCAGGTCTCGATGCAGCATTATCAGGCGGGGCGTATGGGCGGATTCCTCCACCTCTACATTGGGCAAGAGTCAGTGGCTGTCGGGGTGGTGTCTTTAATGGGTGAAAACGACCACATCATCACCGCTTACCGCGATCACGGACATGCCCTTGCTGTGGGGATGACGATGAACGAATGCATGGCGGAACTCTTCGGAAAAGCCACCGGGTGCTCGCGCGGTAAGGGTGGATCGATGCACTATTTTGCTCCCGATAAGAACTACTGGGGTGGTCACGGGATCGTAGCGGGACAGACGCCACTGGCTCTGGGTCTTGCTTATGGTCTCAAGTATCGTGGGTTGAAGGGCTCGGCCTTGGGGTTCCTGGGAGACGGTGCTGTGAACCAGGGTGCCTACCACGAGAGTCTGAATCTGGCTGAACTGTTCGATCTCCCTGTCATCTACGTCATCGAAAACAATGGCTACTCCATGGGCACGAGCCAGGCGCGTTCGTCCGCCTTTGGAACCTCCCTGGCGGAACGCGCTGCCGGTTATGGGATCGCCTGGGCTACCTGCAACGGCGAGGACATCTACGAGGTCCGTGCCGCCACGCACACTGCCATCGAACGCGCCCACAACGAGAGCCGCCCCACCGTCCTGGAGGTGAAGACTTATCGCTGGGAAGGTCACTCTGTTGCCGACGCAAACAAACTTAAATACCGCACGAAGGAGGAGGTTGAGCTCCATCAGCGCGAGCATGATCCGATTCAGCGCTGGAAAAAGGTGCTGCTTTCTGAAGGTGTCTGCGACGAGGCCGACCTGAAGAAAATTGATCGTGAAGCCCAGCAGGAGGCCGAGGCTTCGGCTGAATTTGCCAAAGCCAGTTCCTACCCTTCGCCAGAATCCATCTTCGAAGACGTCTATTGGGAGGTCGACCAGATGACCACTGCCGGACAAACCGGACGCCACTTTTTCAACGATTAGATTCCCTCCGCCCGCATCCTTTTCCACCCGTAGTCTCCCCTTCCCCTTTCCCTCAAATGCCCCGCCGAATTACCTACCGCGAAGCCCTCCGCGAAGCCATGGACGAAGAACTCGCCCGCGATCCAATGGTCGTGATCATGGGTGAGGAGGTCGCTCAATACAACGGAGCCTACAAGGTGACCCAGGGTCTCTGGGACAAGTGGGGCGACAAACGAATCGTCGATACCCCGATCAGTGAGGCTGGATTTATCGGCATGGGAGTGGGTGCCTCCATGCTCGGCGTGCGTCCGGTGATGGAGTTGATGTTTTGGAGCTTCTATACGGTTGCCTGGGATCAGATCGTGAACAATGCAGCCATGGTCCGCTACATGTCCGGCGGTAAAATTCACTGCCCCATTGTGATTCGCGGACCGGCCAACGGCGGCACCAGCGTGGGTGCCACCCACAGTCATACGCCCGAAAACATCATGGCTAGTTTCCCTGGCATGAAGTGCGTGGTCCCTGCGACCGCCTACGATGCGAAGGGTCTGCTGAAGGCAGCGATCCGCGACAATGATCCAGTCATGTTCATGGAGAGCACCAAACTCTATGGCGAGGAATGGGACGTGCCGAGCAACGACGAACTGCCGAATGGCGAGCTGGTCATCCCCCTGGGTCTTGCCGACATCAAGCGAGCGGGCACAGATATCAGCCTCATTGCCCACGGCCGGGCGGTCATCACCTGCCTACAGGCCGCAGAAATTCTGTCCTCTCAGCATGGCATCGAAGCCGAAGTCGTCGATGTCCGCTCCATCCGCCCGCTGGATGAAGAGACAATTTTGGATTCCGTTTCCCGCACCCACCGTGCCATTTATGTTGAGGAAGGCAGACCGTTCTGTGGCGTCGGTGCCCAGATCGCCTACACGATTCAGAGCAAACTTTTCGATGAACTGGATGCGCCCGTCCTGCGAGTGAACTCGCTGGATGCCCCCGCGATTTACAGTCCCCCGCTAGAGGCTTTGCAGCTTCCGACACCTGAGATCGTCGTCGAAAAAGCTCTCAGCACCTTCTGATCCCGCCCTCTCCCGAATTTTCCATTTTCTCCCCTCCCCTTCCCCATGCCAAAGCTCATCGAAATGCCCAAACTCAGCGACACCATGACCGAGGGAACCCTCGCGAAATGGCTCGTCAAAGAAGGCGACACCGTCATCCAGGGCCAGTCGCTCGCAGACATCGAAACGGATAAAGCGACGATGGAGATGCAATCGTTCTTTGAGGGAACGGTGCATCGCATCCTCGTCAAGGCTGGAGACAAGGCACCGCTGAACAGCCCTTTGGCAGTGGTTTTGGAGGACGGAGAAAGCGCGCCTGATAACCTCGACGAGATGATTGCTACTGCTCAGGCAGCTGCGAATGCCTCCTCTAAGCCTGCGGCGGCCGTCACTGCGCCAGCTTCATCAGGCCAAGCGAAGGTGCGCTCCGTTGCCTCCGATGGCCCTTCGAATTCCCTCCCGCGTGCTCCTTCCCCGAATCGCCGAATCGCTGCGCGGGTTCCGGGCGTGAAATCCTCCCCATTGGCGAGGAAGGTCGCCGAAGAGCGTGGAATCAATCTTTACACCGTCAAGGGCACTGGACCTGGTGGACGCGTGGTCGTCGCAGACGTCGAAGCAACCGAACCGATGGTTCAAGCAGCTGGATCGGCTGCCGCCACTACCCCCACGATTCGTCCGACGGCTGGACCAGAGGACGGTCGTGAAAACGTCAGCACGATGCGTAAGATCATCGCTGAGCGACTTTTGGCTTCGAAGACCCAGATCCCGCATTTTTACCTTCAGGCTGAAGTGGATGCCGCACCGATGATGCAGTTCCGGGCGCATCTAAATCAGACCTCTGAGCAGGCCACCGGGAATAAATACACGGTTAACGACTTCATCTTGAAAGCAGTGATCTGCGCGGCAAAAGCAGTGCCCGCTGTGAATGCTGCATGGGATGGCGATGCGATCATCAAGTACAAGTCCATTGGCCTGAGTGTCGCTGTGGCGGTGGAAGATGGGCTTGTCACGCCTGTCATCAAACAGGCGGAGAAGAAGACCTTGCTTGAGCTGAGCCAGACGGTGAAAGACATCGCTGGCCGTGCAAAAAACAAGAAGCTAACGCCAGACGACTTTGCCGGTGGAACGATCACAGTGTCAAACCTTGGTGCCTACGGCATTGATCAGTTTGCCGCGATCATCAATCCACCGCAGGCGGCGATTCTTTCGATTGGTTCCATCCGCAATACACCTGTTGTGAACGACAACGGCCAAGTGGTTGCTGGCCAACGCATGTGGGTCGGACTGAGCGGTGACCATCGAGTGGTCGATGGGGCGGTTGCAGCGACCTTTCTTGCAGAGATGCGGAAGTTGCTCGAGAATCCCGCGCTGATGCTGGTGTGATCTCGCTTCGGGTTTAGTCCCGCAGTGCCACGGCAGGGTCGACACGGGCTGCAAACCACGCTGGAATGAGCGCGGCGAGGAGGCAGAGTAGCATCGCCATGCCACAGACGGCGGCGAGGTCAATCGGCACGATTTTGGCCGGGATGCTGGATAGGAAATAGATGTCCTGCGGAAAAAAATCTCATCCTGACCATTGGGCTAGCAGAGCGAGGAACTAGTTGCGGAAAGAAAGTAAGACTGCACCACTGATGATCCCCAGAACGATGCCGATGCTTGCGACGACGAAGGCCTGGGCGACGAAGATGGCGATCACTTGATTGCGCCGCGTACCCAGTGCGGTGAGGATCCCGATCTCGCGGCGTTTTTGCACGGTGACGGTGATGGTTGTATTCATCACGCAGATGGCTGCGACAAGGACGATGATCAAGAGCAGGAAGTAGAGCAGCGACTGCTGATTCTCGACGGAGGCGAGCATGCTTCCCTGCCCGTCCTGCCAAGTGCGCAGGGTCCAGTCATAAGGCAGCTTGCCGGACTCGAAGATCTGTCCGGCGATGGTTGGAGCAGCTTCTGGATCCGCAAGTTCGACTTCAATTCCGCTGATGCCATCCTCCAGATTAAACAAGTCCTGCGCTACGGTGAGCGGCACATAACCTCGCATTCCAGCGGTGTCTTCGCGGAGTAGCCCCGTGACTTTGAGTTCCATCGGAAAGGCATACACGTCGTCGTAGACCTCATCGCGTTTCGTCGGATCGGTCTCTTGGTCTGCCTGCTGGATGCCGCGAACCATGCGGCGGATGTTATCGAGCCCATGGACGACGACGGTGTCACCGAGCTTGGCGCCGATCTTGTCAGCGAACTTGTTGGTGATGACGATGCTGTCTTCATCGAGTTGAAACTCCCCCGCGATGAGATGCTTCTTCAAGCGATCAACCAAGGGATCTGCGACACCGGACTTGAGCCCGAAGACTTCCACACCCTGCATCTCCGTGGGGGCTTCGACAACGAGGACACCGACGGCAATGGGCACGGCCGAGAGCACCCCTGGTTGGGCCTTTGCGACAGGCAACACATCGCGCCAGTTGGACCGCTGCGGTGCGTCATTCGCAGGGTCAGCCTCGAAGCCTGGCGGCAGCGCTGGGGGTGCATCCTGCACCATCAGAATGTGCGGTTCAAAGCCGAGTAGGAGTTTGCGGAACTCCACCTGCCACCCCTGGAAAACCGCCATGACCACGACGAGCACACCAACACCCAAAAGGACACCCAAAATGGAGATCGCAGTGATCACCGAGACGAAGGACCGCTTGGGCCGCAGGTAGCGGAAAGCTAGGAATAGAGATGCGCGGGAAAAGGTCATCACGAAGAAGTTTCTCAGCCATCTCTCAATGCCACGGCCGCATCCATGCGTGCAGCGCGCCAAGCCGGCAGGAAGGCGGCGACCAAACAAAGAGCAAGCGAGATGGCGATGGCGAACCAAACATCCGCAGCGTTCACGCGGGCTGGGATCTGCGAGAGGAAGACGCCTTCAATGGCATGCACTTGGCCTCCCGTGGCATAGGCGATCACAGAACGTATGTCATTGCGAAACCAGAGCAGCAGTCCGCTCCCTACCAGTCCGAGAACCACTCCCAAGGCTGCTACGATGCCAGCCTGAATGACAAAGACGGAGATGATCTGACGTTCGCGACATCCCAAAGCGGTGAGCACCCCGATCTCGCGACGCTTCTGAGTTGTCACCGTGATGGTGGTGTTCATCACAGAAAACGCTGCCACCAAAGTGATGACGAGGATGACGAGCCGCATCATCGTTTGTTCGTTCTGCATCGCTGCGAGACGGGCTTGGTTATCGGTCGTCCAGGTCTTTGTCGTCAGCATTGGAGCGGCGGGGAGGGAGGCAATCAAACGCTTTGCCGTGGCCTCTGCATCGTTTGGATGCTGCAGTTCCAGGGCCACGCCTGACGAGGCCGCCGCCGTCGTAAAAATCTTCGCTGCGGTGCTCGGGGAGGCGAAGGCGCTGAGCCCGACTGTGTCAGAGCGCAGGATGCCACCGACGCGAAACTTTTGCGCATGAAGACTGATCTTCCGATACGCCGCGCGTTGCTTCTCCTTGTCCCGCATGCTCATCGCAGAACGAAAATCTTGGGCGGCCACTTTGACGGCGTTGGATTCATAGACGCTGATTTCATCGCCGACGCGCGCACCTATTTCATCCGCTGCATAGTCGCTGATGACAAGCGCGCCATCGGCGAGATCGAGAGAACCTCCGATCAAATGAGGGCGGATCTTGTCGAGGAAGGCACTGGCTTCGATTGGATCAAGGCCATACATGGCCGTGCCGATTTGCCCGCGTGAGCCCTCTGCATAGAGGGTTCCCTGAATGAATGGCGTGGCAGACACCACTTCGGCATCACCCCGCAGCTGCTGCGCAAGTTCTGGCCAGTTTGGTGTTTTTGCTCCGGTCTCTTTGACGGCAGTGATCAGGAGGTGGGGCTCGCTACGCAGGAGGCTATCGCGAAAGTCAGCCTCAAATCCCAGCATGACCGCACGCACGACGATCATCATCAAGACGCCGACGGCGACGCCCAGGATTGACACGATCGTGATGACCGAGACAAACGACCGCCGTGGCCGCAAGTAGCGCATGGCGAGAAAGAGTGAAGCGTTGCCAGTCATCGGTTGCCAAGTAGAGAGCAGAATCCAACTTCTGAAAGTGGAAACTACCGCTATGTTCCGTGATCCATGACGCCACTCTTCGATGCCCACAATCATCTCCAGGATCATCGTCTGGATGCGATTCGTGATGAGGTCTGTGAGGCTCTGCCGCAGCAGGGGCTCATCGAGGCAGTCGTCGCTGGATCAGATGAGAGTGATTGGCCGGAGGTCGCTGAGTTGGCGCGACGTTACTCTTGGATCAAGCCGTCGTTTGGGCTGCATCCATGGTATGTAAAACAGCGCGGCGTTGCCTGGAAGGAACGGTTGGCGGCTTGGGTGCACGCGTTTCCGAATGCGGGTGTGGGAGAGATTGGGCTGGATCGTTGGATCAAAGACCCCGATGTGGAGGCCCAGGTGGAGTGCTTTCGGTGGCAACTTGAGCTGGCTGCGACTCTGAATCGACCG
>CAZCAL010000005.1:10876-15848 GCA_964496625.1 uncultured Verrucomicrobiaceae bacterium
AATCGACCGGCATCGATCCATTGCCTGCGTGCTTGGGGCATGATGGAAGAAGTACTCCGTTCCTCCCCGCGCCCAGACCGTGGGTTTCTGCTGCATTCGTATGGCGGACCTTTGGAGATGGTGGAGGGTTTTGTGAAGCTGGGTGCCTATTTCTCTCTGTCGCCCTACTTCGCTCATGAACGGAAACGGGCGCAGCTGGAGGTGTTCCGGCACGTGCCACTGGACCGCCTCCTTGCAGAGACTGACGCACCCGACATGTGGCCACCGGCGGACCGCAATACGAGGCCCATGCCGTTGCAAGACGGTGGGGATGCGAATCATCCGGCGAACATCGACTTCAGTTACGCGGTGTTAGCGAATTTGCGCGGGATGGGCATTGCTGAACTCGCGGGTCAGTTGGCAGAGAACTATCGTCGGCTCTTTGGTTAATCCCTCTGGAGAGTAACGTGATGCTGCGGCAAAGATACGAATGATCACCTCATCGCAAAACGCAAAGCTCAAGCTTGTCCGTGCCTTGGCAGGGCGGCCAAAAGAACGGCGGGAGGCTGATGCCTTCCTTGCTGAAGGAGTGCGTCTGATTGAGGACGCATGGGCTGCAAAATGGCCGTTTAGTTTCGTGCTCTACAGCAGCGATGTCTCACCGAGAGGGCGCGAGCTCATTGAGCAGTTGCGGGGAGACGGGGTGGAAGTGGAGGAGGTGCAGCCGGAACTCCTCCGGGCGGTCAGTGACACTGCAACGGGTCAAGGCCTGACTGCGGTGATGAAGCTAGCTGTGGATTGGCAGATCGATCCGCCAGCGCTGGATTTTGTTTTGGTTCCCGATCAGATCCGTGATCCAGGGAACCTTGGGACGCTGATCCGTACGGGTGCAGCGACTGGGGTGCAGGCCGTCTTCATCCCGCCCGAGACGACGGATCCTTTTGCTCCAAAAGTGGTGCGGGCTGGCATGGGGGCGCATTTCAGGGTCCCCATTGTTGGTTGCGACTGGGCAACCATTCGAGAAAAGACCGCAGGCATGACCAGAGCATTGGCGGCAGCCGAAGGCTCGGTATCATGCTGGGAGACGGACTTCACAGGGAGGACTTGCCTTATCATCGGTGGGGAAGCTGAGGGCGCAGGTTTGGAGGCACGAGCGGCTGCGACCGTGAATGTGCGGATTCCAATGACGAACGAAACGGAGTCCCTCAATGCTGCCGCAGCAGGCGCAGTAATGATGTTTGAGGTGGTGAGGCAACGCCTCACGCGCCCAACTGCGCCTTGAGATCCGCAAGCTCCTGTCTGAGTGCAGCAATTTGCGCCTCGATGCCTTCCTTCCAACCGGGCTCGATCCATTCCGTGTTGGTGGGTGCGACGACTTGAGTGGGCTCGGGAGTCGAGACCTCGCCGCCGAGCAAGTGAGCAAAACTGGCAACTCGGCGACCACCTCCAGGCGGGAAGCATACGACCATCGGTCCCTCAGGGTACTCAATGAGTTGGGTGAGTGTTTGTTCGACGGCCTGGAGGTCTGGGAAGGCCTGGAGGCGTTCGGTTCGCTGGCGCAGTTCGCCAACGGTCTGCGGGCCGCGCAGCATGAGCGTGCAGAGCAGGGCGATTTCGGGCTTTTCAAGACGGGGGAATTTGCCCTTGAGGTTGTGCTTGTACTTTTGCACCCGCGCCCCTGCCATCGTGACCTGGAAGACAAAATTGCGGGCCTTCAGACGCTCCAGCGCATTGATGATCGTGGTGTCGTCAAAGGCGACTACGGGGTCTCGGTTGGTGCTCTGGTTGCAAGCAGTCGCCAGGGCATTGAGCGTGAGCGGGTAGTAGTCAGGAGTGGTGTATTCCTTTTCAATCAGACAGCCGAGGACGCGGAGTTCCTCAAAGGAGAGGGGAGGCAAAGTGGTGGTGGGAGGGTCCGTTTCGTCCATGGCAAGTGATTAGTGTTTCAAGGGTGTTAATCTATAATAACTATAATAATAAACAAAACATTTTCCCGTTCCCTGAACATGAATTGCGGCAATTAGACCGAAATTTAGCTGGGAAATGAATATTCCAGCGTAATCATCGTCGAAACCATCGCCACCAATTCCACCGGGCAATCTCCATGAAAAAGAATCAACTCCATTTCGCCCAGTTTTTGCTAGTCAGCGCGGCACTTTTTTTGTCCTCGTGCGTCGTCCCAGGTCCGATCTACAGCGATGATTATGGCAGCGGGTCCTACTACCCAAGCGGCTCCATTTACGGCGGGGGATATAGCAGCTCACGATACTACGGTGGGTCCGGGTATGGCTACGGCGGATATCCAGGGGGCTACTATAACTCCCGTGGGGTCTGTAGCATCTGCGGATACAATCCCTGCCGCTGCAAGCGTGGCCACGATGACCACGGCAGTAGCCATCGCACTGAATACCGCGTGCTAGGTGGCGATTTGGGAAACAAAGTAAAACCAGATGATTACCACAGCCGTGAATGGTACCAGAGCCGTGGCTACGACGTGAATCGCCTTCGCCTGCAAGACGAACACGGCCACGTCATCGACAACCGCCCAAGCAGTTCCCACGGCTCATCGAGTTCACATCGAACTTCCAGCTCCTCCTCCTCTGGACGGAGTAGCAGCGGAAGTGGCCACAGCAGCAGTGGCGGGAGCAGCACTCGCAGCAGGGACGACGGGCACAAATCCTCCTCATCTCGCAGTAGTAGTAGCAGCAGTGGCGGTGGATTGGTCAAACAGGCCTGGGAGAAGAAGCGCTAATCGCCTTCAGCGACTAGAAAAAGGCTTCTGGCCTGCGCCTTCTGCAAAATCCAAAGAGTGCCAGCAAGCACAGGATGGAGGAGCTAGGCTCAGGGGCTGTAATGATGGCGTTGATCGCAGCAGCGTTCGCGGAAATGCTTGAAAAGTAGGAGCGGGAGGGAAGATCGGCGGGAAGATCAGGCACAAGCGCCCATCCGTCCGCGTCGGAGCCCTGGTAAAAACCACCGCGATCAAGCATCGCTGCGCTGAAATCCGTGTCATCGCCAGTGGTGCCGTTGGTATCAAAATATCCATCGACGCCGTAGTTCACACCGGCCAGTAACCAATTCACGCCATCAAAGACAAAGGTCCCGCCGCCCGAATCTCCGACGGCGAGCGCAGATTCCTCAGCCCCTCCCCCCGCGTCAAACTGGGAGAGAAATAGCGATCCCGCACCTGTGCCGGAGATACCGCTTATGGTGTTGGTTCCCCAGCGCAACCTGCCGTCTGCAGCCCCCGTCTCCCAGCCATGCAAGGTGGGACCCTTCATCACCGCAGAACCTCGGGAAGCACTGCGCCCGTAGCTAATGATCTCCATGCCCAAGAGCGGTGGGCCAGTGAACAGCGATGCATACGAACCAAAGGTCTCGTTGATCTTATATATCCTGAGGTCGGAACCGGCGATGTCCCAATAACCCAGGCCCCCATTCGCCGCAGTATCGACTGAGTACGCCGCTTCCCCGCCACCCGTGATGACGGAGGACTGCACAAATGTACTTCCCGCGACTCCGAAGTGCTGGGCAGTAATGAAGTATTGGTCACCAATTGCGGTGCCGGTATAGACGCCGAATTCACCCTCGAACTGCCATCCTGCGTCCGCATACGATGCCGTCGGGGCTGTGGTGTTGTGATCTGGATCAGCAGAATTCACAAAGACAATGGCCCCTAAGTTTGAGCAAAGCGCTAGCGACAAGAAACAAATTCCGGCGCGGAGCCAGTGCGTCTGCGCGCAGGAGCAAGTGAACTGAAAATTAACGGACACAGGCAAACAATAAACGAACTCAATATAACTTCCATAATGATTTTAGTTTTCAGTAAGTTTGAACCATTTTTACGAACGCGCCGAGTTCGCTGTCACCCAAAGTTTACCGACTTCGTATTTAGATCCTCTGCAAAGAGCCCAGCTCTGGGTGCTCAATTGCCATCGTGTTCGTCGCAATGCAATCTGCCCACCTCGTTGTGTCATCGGATCATCTGGCAGCTCATACACTCACCAAACTTACCACGCCTGATGCACAATCTTGGGCCAATCAGGCGACTTAAGTTAACGCCCAACCACCGATTCGTGAACGTTTTGATCACGCAATTGCCCCGGATAAGATAGGCTAGCTCGGATCTGCGGGTTCTAACGTGGCAACCCACCTCGTGGTTCAGCCAGTGGGATTTCCGCACGGCGTGGCATCGGTCCAACCACTGGCAGCTGCCTAGCAGCTAGTGTCATGATGTGATGGAGCCTAAGGGTGTCTCGCGCCACTGGGGTCATCAAGCTGCCCGCCGGAACGGGGACCTCTGCGCACGTGAATGAGTGGGAGACGCCGAATACTCTGAGGCAGTGATGAGCGACTCCGATCAATTCGTGGCGCCACGGATTTTGGAACTCAGGCATCCAATTCTCAAGCAGCCATGATAAACGGCTGCGTACCCACGGATAAGTCGAACCGAAACTCAAGGCGAAAAGAATCTTGATCCTCCTTTGTGATTCTATTAGTCTGGTTGCGGTTGCTGCCTCAACAAAACCTTTGACTATGAAGAGACGTTTTACTCTAACCGGCATGCTCCTTTTGATGCTCCTGACCGGGAGCCTAAAAGCAGCGACATTTTCATGGGTGGAGGTAGGCGATGTTGGCAATCTCGATGATAGCAACAAGGGTCGAGGGAGTGTGTCCTACCGTTACTCCATCGGGAAATATGAAGTCACCAAGCGCCAGTACGCTGAATTTCTGAACGCCAAAGCCAAGGCTGATGCCTATGGGCTCTTCAATGGGAACATGGCAACCAATGGAAATGGAGGCATCGTACGCACTGGGGCGTCTGGTTCGTATAAATACATCGTCCCCACGGGGCAGGAAAATTTTCCTGTAGTTTTCGTTTCTGCGGCTGACGCGAAGCGCTTTTGCAACTGGGTGCACAACGGGATGGGTTCGGGTGATACCGAGAAGGGAGCCTATGACCTCAGCTTTGGGGCGGGTATTGGGCACTTTG
>CAZCAL010000005.1:15858-27367 GCA_964496625.1 uncultured Verrucomicrobiaceae bacterium
CACAAGGACGCCTTTTACTTCCTGCCGAGTGCGGACGAGTGGCACAAGGCCGCCCTGTATGATCCGAGACGATTTGGGGGTGCTGGAGGTTACTATCTTTACCCAACGCAAAGCGATGCCATTCCGGGCAGTCGGCGTCCCTCTAATCTCCCAAATTCGGCGAATTTTTATGCGTATGATGGACTTATTGACGGTGTGAATGATGGGTTTGCAGCAGTGGGGCGCAACTACTTCTATACGCTGGAGCCGTTGATCACTCCAGTAGGCGGTTATTCTGGTTCTGCATCGTATTACGGAACCTTCGATCAATGTGGCAATGTGGCTGAGCTGATTGAGGATTTCGTTTCGCCCACCGGTTACAGCTATTCTCTCGGTGGAGGTTGGTGGAATACGAGCAGCACGCTAAGTGGTGGGGGATATCCAACTTACACCAATGAGGATTCCGACGTCGGCTTTCGCCTCTCAGCCATCGCACCACCGCTAATTGATGATCAACCCGTCGACGTCGCGGTTCTGCCAGGTGACCCCGCGACATTTTCCACGAGTGTTACGGGGTTAGGTCTAAAATATCAATGGCGCAAAAATGGGGTGAACATCCCTGGTGCAACAAGTAGTGCTTATCACATTGACGCCGTGACCTTAAAGTCCGCCGGCACATACTCAGTGGTCATCACAAATTTCACGGGATCCAAGACTAGCAATGGCGCAAGGCTGGTGGTTGTGACGCCACCAGTCATCGTGACTCAACCAGTCACCAAAACGGTTGTGCAGGGCAAATCGACTTACCTTGCTGCCGTGGTGACGGGCACGCTAGATCCTGCCGTGGTTCAATGGCAGAAGGATGCCGTGGACGTTCCGGGTGGCAATGGCCCCAAACTGACGATTCCGGATGCGCAACCCTCCGACGAAGGAATTTACACCCTCAGTATTTCAAATGCGGCCGGTAGCACTGCGAGCGACTCCGTCATGCTCAAGGTGGTAGTGCCGCCCATCACGAACACAGGACCTGTCAGCCTAATTGTGCCGATGGGTGAACCGACAGTTCAATTCGACGCTAGTTTTGATGGAACGCCTGGAACTTTCCAATGGAAGCGCGGCAGTTCTCTTGTTCCAGGCACTGCGCCTACCCTCAATCTGACAAATGTGCAGCTAAAGGATGGCGGCATTTACACGGTCAAGTCCACGAACTTAGGCGGCTATGCGACTACCGCGGGTGCGGAATTGATTGTAGTGGATCGAACTTCCAAAATCATCGTTCAACCCATCCGTGGAAAGGCTGTTTTTACAGCCATCACCGCCGGTCCGATTCCGCAATACGAATGGCGCAAAAACGGAGTTCCACTGCCTCAGGTACTTGGCAAAACAGAAGGCGTCACAACCAAAACTCTCACCATCAAAACTCTGGCACCAGGGGACACGGATGTTTATACCTGCATGATTACGGGCGCTGGCGGAAGCTTAGAGACTGGTAACTTCAGCCTCTATGTCACGGATGGTGTCCCGCAACTCATTGCACCGATTGGTTTTTCCGATGGTATGGTTGGGGACGCGTATTCGTTCATCCCGGCGGTTGTCCCAGGTGATTCCATCCAGCCGTCGAAATTTGTCGCTACCGGCTTGCCGCGGGGTTTAAAGATAAATCCCCTCACGGGTGAAATCTTTGGTGCCCCGACGGTGGATGGCACATTTAACGTCAAAGTCACTGCTTCCAATCCGTCTGGAACTGGTGTGTCAGTGACCTCACCGATGGTGATTCAAAAAATCCCAGAGGGCGCAGTCGGAACCTTCCTGGGGCTGCTTGGCCGGAGTGCACTCAACGATGATCTGGGCGGGCGTCTTGAGCTCACTACTACCAAGGGAGGAACGTACAGCGGGAAGCTACTGTTGGGCGCTATCTCGCTGCCCTTCTCTGGTGGGAAGCTCAATATCGGCATGGGTCGCAATGATCCCAACGTGGTGCTGATCAAGCGTCCTCGGCCAAAGTCGCCACTCCAGCTGACGTGGACCGTTGATCCAGACAACAATGTTATTACCGGAGGACTGGTCGAGGACACGGCTGATGCGGGCAGCAACTGCGCAGTGACAGAGGGTTGGAGAAAAGTTTGGACGACGACGATGCTAGCAGATGCCTTTGTCGGTCAGTACAATTTCACGCTCGAAAACCTCGGCTATGCGCCCGGCGACCTCACGCAACCAGGGGGGATTGGCTACGGCAGCTTCAAAATAGCTTCCGCGAAGACCGGGACCCTGACGATCACTGGTCGATTGGCGGACGATACCGCTTTCACGATGAACACCTTCGTTGGACCGACAGGACAGGTCGGACTGTATGTTCCGCTCTACACGGCAAAAGGATCCGTCTTTGGAAAAACGGTTGTCGCATCTCTCGGAGTTGCACCTCAGTATGCAGACAGTTCCGTCAACGGCACCTTCAGTTGGTTGAAGAAACCGCAACCTCTCAAAGTGCGCGCTTACACGGATGGGTTTGGTCCCATCGACCTCACAGCGGCTGGCCTCAAGTATGCGCAGCCCCCACCAACGGCAAACGTCCTCAGCACCAGCGTCTTCACAGCGGATTTGCAATTTGTAGCAGACGGCCTCAGTGCCGCAGCGCTGAACCCAAATGCTACCGCATTTCCACTTTCGTTGAAGAATGTCGCCACGCTCACCGGACACCCTGCAAAAACATCATTGAAGATCGTGGCGAGCACCGGTCTATTCAGCGGTAGCTTTACCTTGGTGGATTACACACCGGTTAAGGTTACACGAGTTGTGCCATACAAAGGCATCATCATTCGCAATAGCGCTGGGGTGGGAATGGGAGCGGGTTACAGCGTGGTGCCCCAACTCACCCCGAGCCCACCTCCAAGCTATTCAGGTAGCGTTGAGCTTGGGGCGACTCCACCCTGAGGGGATCGCATTGGCGCGGCTGCGTCGGGATGAGATAATTGGATCGGGGTGGTCGCACCGCTTTTGTAAGGGGTCACTTTGAGCTCCTGTGCAGTGACCTCAATCAGGACGCTTCCTACCTCCGAGGTCTGAAGGAGTTCGATGCCTTGGGCAGCGCAGAAGGGTGCCAAATGGGGTGGGATGCGGTCCTCAAGGAAGCGCGGCGTGTTGTTGGTGATGATGACTCTGGGTGCCGCCGCCAGCAGGAACTCCGTCTGCGCGGAAAGTGCGTCGCGGTGCTGGTCTCGCAGCAGCACGTGACACCACAATTCGTCGCGACGCTCCAGCAGCTTCTTCTCCGTAACGAAACCCGCGTCATTGCACCAGAGAACCCGCCAACGCCCGAACTCGAAACGCACTACCAGAGCGCGATCATCGGCGGCGTCTTGATAGTCATCTGGACCGGGATAGAGGACGACTGCACGTCCGGTCAGATCAGTGCCCGTCTCAAAATGAAGTACATCGCCCCGCCAGAGCCGCTGATGTTTGTACCTTGGCATCGTGGGTAGCACTTGCTCCAGAAGGTGCCGCATCCCCGACCGTCGCACATCATAGCGCCAGGGCTCTAACCCTGGCGCAGCAATGACTTCTGGCCGTCCAAAGGCCATGGCCGCCTCGGCACCACCGATGTGGCGAACATCGTTGTGACTCAGGAAAAGGCCGTCTAGACGATCAATGCCCTGGCTGCAAAGGTAGGGCACAACGATGCGGCTGAAGTTGTCTTTGTCTCCGACATCGAGCAGCCAGTCACCAGCGAGTGTATGCAGGTGATTGGACGCTGCTGCGTCCTGGAGGCGGAGGACCCGGACCTCTACTTCTGCATGGCCAGAGGAAAAAAAATGTGGCGTGGAGACGTGAAAATTTGCACCTGGCAACCCAGAGAAAAACGATGCCATGTTGATCATCCACCGCACGAAGAACCATGTGGCATTGTTGAGGATTGATTGCACCGCAGATCCCAGCAGCGTCCCGACGCACAGCCCAACGCAGGCTGAGCCAATCGCCAATAGCGACAGCGGCACCAATATGCAATTCGCGATCAAGGCCACTGGCGTCACGGTGTGAAAGTGCCATAGCATCAGCGGTAGACTGCCCAACCAGGCCGCACAGGAGACGGCAAAGGTCGTGCCGAGCCATGTCCTAACTTTTGCACCTGTCCTTTGCGTCCAGGAAGCTACCGATGGGGGGAGAAAGGGATCGAGCCGCATCCACCCTTCAAATCGATGCAGAATCCATGGGGTGATCAGTGACAGCGCCCAAAGCACACAGAATGACAATTGGAATCCCGGCTGAAACAACAGTTGGGAGTCCCAGGCGAGCAGGGCCAAAGCGGCAGCCCCCAGACTGTTCTGCGGTCCGGCAGTGCGGCGTGACAGTGCAGAAAGCAGCACCGCACTGATCATCAGCGCCGCCCTTGCCGCAGACGGCCGCCAGCCCGTGATGGCTGCGTAACCAAAGACCAGTGGAATCATTAGCATCACCAGGGTCGGCTTGCGAAAGCCCAGCGGCCGCAGCAGGAACCAGCCCACAGCTGCCACCAGCCCGACATGCAGTCCGCTCACCGCGAAGACGTGCAAGGTGCCGCTGTCGCGAAAGGCAGCCTCCACCTGGGGATCCGCCTCGTCAGTCGCCCCCAGGATCATCGCTCGTATCGTCCCCACGGTAACCGCATCCGTCTCCAGGCCGATCCCCAGCCGTTCGGAGATCCACTCGCGGGACCGTTCCGTCCAGGGCGATGATTGGGCTTCGCTCGGCAGCACCTTTGGGAAGGCTCCACGTTCAGGAAAAAAATCCGCCACCAAGCCCTTTCTAAGCCGGTCGTTGCCGGCGTCAAACTCCCCTGGATTCATCGGTTCAGGTTGCAGTCTTAGCGTGCCAATGAGTGTCAGTGGCCCTTTTGGCAGAGGCACCTCTGCTCCGCCACGCACGACGATTGCTGCTTGTGTTCTCCATGGCCGTTTGGTGCCCTTGAAGGTGATCTTCCTCACCTGCATGGTCAGCCGCTCCGTGCCGTCGTCCCGAGTGATCGTTCCGGTGATTTGAGCCTTTGCCTCCCCGCCTGCAGACCGCAGAACTTCACTCAAAGGATGATCCCGAGTGTCCGCCAGACGGGTGAGGTGAAGCACGGCAAACGTCGCAAAAACGCAGCTCAAAAGCAGTGTGGAGCTCTTGGGCTTCCACCAGGAAGAAATCCCTGTTAGTAGAGCGACGCTGCCCAGCATCGCGACGCCATTTACTGAAGCGGGGAACCAATCAGCACAGGTGATCGCACCCACTGCGACGAGTGCCAGCAGCCCAAGGGGATGTCTTTTGGACCATGCACGCAATGCCACAGTTCAGGTGCTCAGTTGAGGTGAGTGGGCCGTGGCGGTTACGCATCAGCGCTGCCGCTCTTCAGCCGCTGCTCCATCGTCAGCTTAAACTGCTGCTGCTCCACCTCGTTCATCTTGTGATGGGCATTGGCACTGTGCCTTGTGTTCGGAAATGCTCCGATGATTTGCTGCAACCGCTCGCGGGCACCTTCCAGGTCCCCCAGAGCGTCCACCTGGATATCCACCATGCGAAACATCAAAAACGCCGAGTCATCCTCCGGCCACGCGTGGGAGTTTAGATGCTTTTGGAGGACCGCCAGCGCCTTTTGTGGGTCCTTCAGCTTTTCAGCGTAGATCCTGGCCATTTCGCCGATGGGGAACGGCTTGTCTGGCTCATTGCGCAGCATTTCCTCGTACTCCTCGATCGCACCCTCGTAGTCGCCCTGGGCCATCTTCGCCACCGCCTTCATGCTGCCTTCCATCTGCACTTCCTCCCCTGACGAATAAATGAAAGTTCCTACCGCATCGCCGATCCAGGGAATCAGGTACTTCACACCCAAAACACCCGCGATGCTACCTAGCGCGATGAATCCGATAAATAGCAGCCCAGGGTTCGCATCCTTCAGTTTGTCCCAGGCGATCATCATCAGAAGGATCACAAGGCCGATGATGCAGAGGCGGATGATCAAAGAAGTGTTCATAGGCGACGGATCGGAGTCTCCCAAAGACTAGCAAAAGATCCACCCCAAGCCAAGATTTAGTTCCCCACCGCAGCAGGACTCCTGCAGCAGCGTGCAGAACCCCGCAAATTCCCTTTGCCAAAACCAGGATCCCGACGAATCTATCGGCCCTCTTTCTCCGGGCGGCATTGGCGTCGCTTCGGATGCAAAGGGGCGTTACGCAGTCTCTGGAGCGGAGATCGCGGGCGTCAGTTCATCAACGCTCTCAACCTGTACATCAATGAGTCAAGCTACACTGTCGGAATTGATCGCTGGGTCTTTCCGTGAGCTTCACGAGGGGTCCATCGTCAAAGGCCGAATCCTCGAAATTAAACCCCAGGTCATCCTGGTCGATATCGGCTACAAATCAGAGGGTGCGATTCCTTCCAATGAATTTGAAGACGAAGACATCCAGGTGGGTGATGAGGTCGAAGTCCTCCTCGAACGTCTGGAAAACGATGAGGGCATGGTCGTCCTCTCGAAAGAAAAAGCCGCCCACAAGCAGAACTGGGAAAAGATCGTCAAGGTCTTCCAAGAAGGCGGACTGGTCAAAGGCAAGGTCAAGGGCGTCGTCAAAGGCGGCCTCATGGTCAACGTCGGCGTGGAGGCCTTCCTCCCCGGCAGCCAGATCGATATCATTCCACCCAAGGACCTCAGCGAGTACCTGGGCAAGGTTTACGAATTCAAGATCGTCAAGATCAACGACGAGCGCAAAAACATCGTCCTCTCCCGCCGCGAAGTCATCGAGGCAGAGCGTGCCGAACAGCGCCAGAAGTTCCTCGACGGCGTCACCCCGGGCGACAAAGTGCAGGGCGTGGTCAAGAACATCACCGACTTCGGTGTGTTTGTGGACCTCAACGGCATGGACGGACTCCTTCACATCACAGACATGTCGTGGGGCCGCCTGAACCATCCTTCCGAAATGGTCGGAATCGGTCAAGCGCTCGACCTCGTCATCCTGGAAGTGAACCGCGAAAAAGAACGCGTCTCCCTCGGCCTCAAGCAGCTCCAGAACAACCCATGGGAAAACATCGAAGCCCGTTACCCTGTCGGACACAACGTCCACGGCAAGGTCACGAAGCTCGTTGCCTACGGCGCGTTTGTGGAAGTGGAAGAAGGCGTCGAAGGCCTCATCCACGTCTCCGAACTGTCCTGGACCAAGCGCATCGCTCGTCCTTCCGACGTCCTCACTGTGGGCCAAGAAGTCAACGCCGTCGTGCTCGGCATCAGCAAGGAAGAGCGCAAGATCTCCCTCGGCGTTCGCCAGCTCGACACCAATCCTTGGGACGATATCGACGCCCGCTACCCAGTGGGAACGACGCTCAAGCGCCCAATCCGCAACCTCACCGCTTACGGTGCCTTTGTGGAACTGGAAGAAGGTATCGACGGCATGATCCACGTGTCCGACCTCAGCTGGACGCGCAAGATCAACCACCCATCCGAAATCCTCAAGAAGGGCGAAGAAGTGGAAGCAACCGTGCTCGGTATCGACAAGGCCAACCAGCGCATCAGCCTGGGCGTCAAGCAGCTTGAGACCGATCCTTGGAACATCATCGATAACCGCTTCAAGGTGGGTGATGTCGTCAAGGGCCGCGTCGCGAAGATCGCCAGCTTCGGTGCCTTCGTGGAACTGGAAGACGATATCGACGGCCTCGTCCATATCTCCCAGCTCAGCGAAGATCACGTCGCCAAGGTCAAGGACGTGCTCAACGTCGGCGACGAAGTGGAAGCCCGCGTCATCAAGGTGGACAAGGTGGAGCGCCGCATCGGCCTCTCCGTGAAAGCCATGAACTACACGGACGACCAAGTGAAGCGCGAAAGCCAAGCTTTCGAAGCCTTGCGCCCAAGCACCGACCTCGTCGGTCTGGAGCAAGCCTTCAAGTTCGCCACCGAAGAGTGGCGTCCAGGTGGGTCCTGAGATTCCTCAGACCCCTAAATCTAAAGTTACCACGAGAGGGACGCCGAGAGGCGTCCCTCTTTTTCGTGCCCCGGCACCCCAAGAGGATCAGGCAACGCAGCGTGATGCAGGGACCACCTGCCTCATCCCGCCATGCACCCACCTCCCGATCAAAACGAGCCAACGTCATCTCTTCGCAAGTTCATCCGTTTCTGGCGAAACATCGGCGGCGGTTCCCTCACCTTCAGCCTCGCCATCCACGCCGGGATCATTGTCATCGCGGGCATCATCGTGCTGACCACGCAGGTCATCCAGCCAGAGGTGGACTTCCTCCCCGGCCCCGGCACCCAAGCCGGTGAAGCCGCCAGTGCCGAGCGCACCTATCAAATCAAGCGCAAGGAACAATCCGCCCTCACTCGCAGCCTCTCCATGCGCCGCATCACGAGTGCTGGCCCTGGAGAGGTGGTCATTGATGATCTCCCGATCAGCGAACTCGCCCTCCCCACTGGCAGCGGGTCCATTGGCGATGGCGTTTTGAAGGGCGGCAGCCTCGGCAGCGGTAGCGCCGCTGCGGGTGCCGGAGCCATCGGCAATGGCATGGCCACAGGCATGGTCGCCCTCCCCGCCTCCATGCAGGGGCGTTGCGCACCGCAGGCCCGATTGGAAAAGCTCCGCCAAAACGGCGGTGGTCCCCAATGCGAACGCGCCGTCTCCATTTCCCTGGAATGGTTAAAGGGAAAGCAAAATGCCGACGGATCTTGGGGGAAGCAGCACAAAGCAGCGATGACCGGACTCGCTCTCCTTTGCTACCTCGGGCGTTGCGAGATGCCAGACTCTCCCTTTTACGGAGACACCGTCATGAAGGGCATCCTTTATCTTGTGGAATTGAGCCAAAAACAGCCCTCTGGCCTAATGGCAGAAGATCCTGCCAAAGGTTCATCGTGTTACGAGCACGGCATCGCCACCTACGCACTGGGGGAAGTCTATACCCTCAGCCGACTCGGCCAGACAAAGCTGCCCGGTATGAGAGAGGCCTTTGAAAAGGGCGTGAAGATCATCCTCGATAGCCAACTCGAAGACGGCGGCTGGGGATACGGAGAGGGTGGAGATCTGTGTTATCGCCACGCAGGCAAGGGAGATCTCTCCGTTACTGGCTGGCAGTTCCAGGCCTTGAAGGCTGCCAAACACACCCGGTTGGAGATCAAAGGCCTGCACGCAGGCATCACCCGCACCCTGAAATACCTGGAGTCCACCCAGTCACCACAGGGTGGCTTTGGAAACGTGAATCGCGATGCCAGTTACAATCAATGGAACCTCAGCGGCGTCGGCATCTTGGGCCTCCAGACATTGGGCTCCACCAAGACCGCCAGCGTCAAGAAGGGCCTCCGCTTTCTCACCGAATTTCTGACCGCCGAGCCACTGGACTGGAACAAAAACGCCAACCTCTACAGTTGGTATTACATGACCCAGTGCTACTTCCAGCAGGGCGATGCCGATTGGCAGTCCTACAACGCCCAGTTCCTGCCCCAACTGCTTGGCAATCAACAGCCAGGGGGCGACTGGCGCACCGAACGCCCCAATAGCACTGTCGCCTCCACCAGCTCCGCCGGTGCGGATCGCGATGTCTATCGGCAGACCCTCTGCACCCTCATGCTTGAGGTTTATTATCGCTACCTGAAGGTGGCAGACCGCGAGGATGACTCCCCCTTTGAGCGATAACCTAGGCAAGGAAGTGATGGACAGAATGGAGCGCTTGAACGATCATGCGCACCCTTTCCCCGCGCCCATCGTATCACCTTCCCATGACAGTTTGCCCTATGCTCCGCCCCCTGCTCCTGTCCACCCTGGCCCTCTGCCTTGCCTCCTGCGCTGGCCAAATGGGTGGTCGCCCGGCACCGACCCAGTACCTTGAGGCCTTCCCCTCCCAGGCCGTCCCGCATTCAGAACTCTACAACGCCGACAGCGTTTCCTATTGGGATGGCGATGGCATGACTGGCCCTGCCAGCATCACCATCGATCTCAGCGATCAAAAGGCCTACTTTTACAAAGGTGGCCGTCTTGCCGGCGTTTCCGCCCTCTCCACCGGAGACGAAAAACACCGCACTGCTACCGGCAGGTTTAAGATCTTTGAAAAGGATCAGTGGCACAAATCCAATCTCTACGGCGATTACGTGGACGGCGCTGGGAATGTCGTCATGAGCAACATCGACGTCACCAAGGACAAGAAGCCGCCCGGCACCACCTTCGACGGCTCCAAGATGCACCACTTCATGCGCTTCAATGGTGGCATCGGCATGCATGAGGGCTTCCTTCCAGGCTACCCTGCCTCCCATGGCTGCGTCCGCATGCCTGCGCAGATGGCCGCCACGTTCTACCAGAATGTCACCCTCGGCACCCCGGTGACCGTCCAGCCCTGAGCCCATCCCGCGGACCGATGCCTGAATTCCCGGTCGAACTCGGCGTCGAAGATCTGGCGGAACTGCTGCCAGTCACCGACCCAAAAACCTACCGCCTCGTGGATTGCCGGGAGGCAGAGGAATGGCAGATCTGCCGCATCGAGGGCGCGGAGTTGATCCCCCTCTCAAACTTCGCCGAAGAAGCCCCGCGCAAGCTCGCGGGAAGCATCGATCAGCAGATCATCGTCTATTGTCATCACGGCGTCCGGTCGCTGCACGCCACCCGCTGGCTCCGCCAGAATGGCTTCCCCCACGCCCGCAGCCTACGCGGCGGCATCGCCCACTGGGCAGACGCCATGGACCCAGACATGGCCCGCTACTGATTCTTCTACCGCAGAGTCTGTGCGCACCACCGCCCCTCATCATGAAGACGCACCCCATCGCAACGTGCATTCTCTTTATGGCACTGTCATGCGCTGCCCTCGCTGGCGATCCCTTTGCGACGGCGGACCAGGACACAGCCGCTCTCGTTCAGCGTGATCAGAAAGTTCAGGTCGATATTCCGCCGAGATTTAGCGCGTTCGGAGGGATCAGCATTCAGTTTGAGAGGCAGGCGGGACAGGTCGCCACTTATCGTCTCATCAATAATTCACCCATCCCGGCGATCTTCGGATGCCATGGCATCAATCGTCCATTGGTAAGGCTCGAAGTCCTCACCCAAGGCGAGTGAGTCACCCCAGGGGATCGGATGGTCTGCGCCACTGGCCTTTATCTCACAAGCTTGGCGGCCAAAAAATCCGTTACCTTTGAGGTCGAACTCCCCAAAACGCAGTCGCAGGTGAGGATTGGGATCGACTTTTTTGGGGATGAGAACGCTGCGGGTGCCCGCCCTCGCCATGTCGAGTGTGCAGCACCGCCAAAACGGTAGGCCTTTACGCCGACGACCCTCCTGCCACCTCGTGTCCGCCGCAGGAATCCCAGATCTGCTGAAGTGGGAGAGTGGGAATGAGCTGGCTTTGCGGTGGTGTCACGGTTCCATCCCTTCCATCCCTCGGAGAGGGATGGGTACGGTACACATCTCTCTCCGACCGCGTCGTTGCGGGAAAAGTTTCCCCCTCTCCCCACAGGGGTGCCGCGCAACAAAGCTGCACCCATCTCCAAGCCCTGTTTATGGAAGAACTGGGGGGTGGGCATTGATGCGGGCTGCGGTGACAGTCATCACTGAAAGAGCTAAAC
>CAZCAL010000006.1:0-2800 GCA_964496625.1 uncultured Verrucomicrobiaceae bacterium
TTCCCGCAGCCAACCAGTCCCAGCAACGCTACTCCCACCGCGAGGTGGAACCAGGCGGCTATGGGGCGATTGTGGCTGACGAAGTTACGGATCATCCCAAAACAATTCAGTTATTGCGGCGCGATCTCGACCGCGCCCGATCCAGCGCCGCCCAAGAAGTATCCTGCGCCGCGGTTCTCATTTTGTAAAAAGACGCCGATCAGAGGCTGACGCTTGCCCTCCACCATGGCCGTCCCAGAGAACAAACCGGTGCTGCGGATGACTCTGACGCGCAGTGGATCAGCCAAGGGAGAAACGACCTTGATCGCATCGGCTCGGCCAAAGGAAATGACCTTTTCCTCAGCAGCAGGCAGCCCTCCATCGCGCAGCACCACCGTGGCATTTGCATCCGTGGGATCCAAAAAGTCTAAAACATGCGATGTCACCACAGAAGGGGCTGTATAGGAGGAGACCAGCACCGGAAGCTCGCGATCAAAGGCAGGCTTGGTGACTTTGCGCAGCGAATATTCCTCGCTGCACCATTTCACGATTCCTTGAGCGGGCTGCGATGGTTGATCCAAAAGAGCAACAGACCCAAGAACCCACCCATGACGAGAATAAAGAGAGGTCGTCCAGGCCAGCGTCCCATCGCGCCGCTGCACACTCGCAGCCGCGAACCGTGTGCCGTCCTGCAACTGGCCAACAATCCTCGCCGCATAGGAAGTCGAAACTGTCAGCGTCACAAACCCAGAACCCTTTACAGCGGAGTCTTCAGCTGGGGGCTGCAAGGACATCGTGTATCGACGAGCCGTGGTCGGTGCCTCTCTTCGATCCGCCAAGACTGAATCCGAACGCAAGGTCAAATCCCCCACCCATCCACTCAGACTCCCGGTCAGCGAATGTTGAGGATCGCCAAGGTCGATAGCGAGACTCAATACCGACTCCGTTCGGCCCCGACCCAACACCACATCGGCCAATCCATCGGCACCGAATTGGCCGCGGCTCCTAAACAATCCGCGTTGGGTTGCAACGATCACGGAGAAAGCGCCACCGCGGGTAATGGTCAACTTCAATAAACCCACGGGATTGCCCGCAGCATCGAGCACCAATGATTGGTAGTTACCAGCGACGGCTGGGAAGGGATAACTAATCTCCACCGTCCCTGTCGCCGTGCCACCCATGCCATCGCTGACCAGATAGGTAAACGTGTCGGCTCCAGCGAATTCTAATCCTGGTGTGTAAACCACTTCATTGCGTACCATTTGAACCTCGCCAAACTGGGCAGCAGAGACATCCATCAAGGTCAAAGCGTCACCATCTTTGTCCGTGTCATTGGCCAGCACCGAGATCGTGATGGGCGCCCCATCTACCACATAGCCTTCGTCGGGCATCGCCACCGGCACCCGATTGGCGATCGGCTCATCACTAGGCTCGCGCCCAAGGTAGATATTCCCAGATCGCCAGAGGCGAACGAACATCGCCGGAGACAGACTGATTTGCTTTAGAGTGATCGTGGCGTCGGTAAATGCGGTGCCCAGTCCCGCAAAATTGACTCCCAAGCGCACGTCATCACCGTTTGGCGTGATTTGGATGTAGTCTTCAAACCGATGCGAACTCCCTGTCAATATTCCGCTCAGATCCAGCACGTCACCTTCAATGGCATGGAAGTCCTGAACCGTCGGCTGTCCAGACCGAGAGGTGAATGCAAAAACATCTGCCCCCCCATTTCCAACCATGACCGTCTGTCCAGCCCCAGCGATCAGAATGTCCGCGTCCATTCCGCCTTCGATTTTGCTCTTTCCGTCGCTCGCAAAAACCAAATGGTTTCTCGCCGCACCAAATTGCCGCTTGTAACCCGCGCGATACTGAGCGGCGCTCAGCCCCGCACTTGGCAATGCCAAGTTCCTCGCTGGCTGTTCGTCTGCGGCATCCCAGACTGAGTAATCAAACCATTTGCTGGCAATAAACGCAGCGATGTGATCTCGATTGGCTTCGCCCGCCATCCAGGCTCCCGCAAATCCGTCCGTAGTGCGACGTTTCCAAAGTTGCAGCATGGTCTCTGGCGTAGGCTTTGCGGCTGCTCTCTCGGTTGCCGCCCAGGGTTCGCCAGCCCCACCCGCGATGGGAACCGGGCGATACACCGTGACCGCAACATCTCCTTCGACCGGATCGTGACCTTGGACACCATCCGTGACCGACAGATGAAAACTAGTGGCACTCACCGTCGGATCTGACTGCAAATACTCCAACCGCCCCGCATTCACCGCTTCTTGAGTGAAAGTATCGCCAGCTTTGAGCAAGCGGTCTGGCATTTTGGGATCGGCTCGGGTATTGCGAAGAACAAGCGTCCCGCCGGCGGGAACAACTTCGAGAGTGTAGACCAGCTGCGCAGGCACCACCAGTGAAGTCACCGTGCGGAGCAGCAGCCCCGTCGCCCCGTCGCCCTGAACCATGACCTCAGTGGTCATGAGTTGAGGCGCGGCATCGTTCAGGGTGGGATCGAGTCCCAAATTAAAGGCCTGCAAATAGGTGAAGCGATTGCCCGGATGGCGAAGGCCGGCATCGCCACTCCATTGTTTATTCAAGCCGTATTTGTCTTCCCACCAATCCGGAATGTCATCGCCGTCCGTGTCGGCCAGAAGATCAAAGACCTCCAAATCAATGCGGTGAACATTCGCCCGCTGCGGCTGAGAGGCTGCAAAGGAGCCATCACTCGTGATGCTGCGCACGTCGGCATGCACACCATTGACCGTAATGATTCCAGAGCGAAAAATGGTCTCGCCAGGAGCCAATGGCAAAGCGGTCTCGTCCACCGTTAACT
>CAZCAL010000006.1:2810-26472 GCA_964496625.1 uncultured Verrucomicrobiaceae bacterium
CCAAATCCGTGGTCAGGGCAATCGACTTGCCTGCCTCGCCTTCGATCGTCCAGTCGAGCGTGCCTTCGTTGATTTGGTATTCCTGCCCACTCGTCCGATTGAAGACCCGGCCAAAGATGATGGTCTCCGGCTCGGGAACCTGCGCGACGGCATTCGCTGCCACGCACAATGCGACGGCGCAAAGTCGGAGGTTTCGCCAGAAGGCTTGGGGCCGACTAGAATTAATTGCCGGAGTATCCATAGGTGTTGAGATAAAGTTTGATGTCAGTCACTCTCGTGATAAAGCGCTCGAGAGCCAACTCCCCGTCATTGAGCATTGTTCCGCCAGGGATGATGAGCAGCCAGTTGGTATTCCACACCGACCGTCCGACCAGTCGCGTATCAGTCGCCAGCGGGGGGGCACCACCTGTAACCCCCGCTCGGAAGCTGGAGAAACGCCGTGTCTCTCCCAGCAACCCGGTCAGGCCATCCGTAACCGGGATCCAGTTTGGATTCGTCAGATCACTATTCCCAACCGGGAATGGCACAGGGATCGCCTGATCCAAAATCGACCACGAACGCGTCTCCAAAGATGGGCTGTTGGGGATCGTCATCACATCTAACCCAGCGGGCACCAAATAGACCTGTGGCGTAGCCGACAGCAAGGTGGTCGGATACCCGACAAAGGACACGCCTGCTGCGGCAATTTTGTTGGCAAAGTTGGTTGGGTTGAAGGCACTGTCCCCAGCAGCAAGGGTCTTTCCAAAGAAGTTTCTGCCAAAGATCGTCTCGGTGCTAAACGGGATCACAAGACCGGGTAACTTGCCCGCACTCCGCGCCACCGGTGGTCGGCAGTAACGGCGGAATTCAGGCACCTCCCACAGATCATCTTTGCGACTATCCCGAAGCTTCTGCACCCAGCCTGTCGCGTTCGTTCTCGCTTGTTCTGTCTTCAGAGAAAAGCCCGTGGCATCGAGTTGTGGGTTATTGAGCCCTAACCGACCCTTGAGAACTGAATAGTTATCCCGCAACGTCGCCAATGCATCGGATAGACCGCTGGCCGCATGGGTCGGGCCACCACTGTAGACGCCCAGCGTGCGCGCACGCACGATGTCCTGCAGAACGGGTTGCGCTGAGCCCGGATCGTTAGGCGACAGATTGGTTTCATAGTCGTAGGCCTTGGCCGCCAGATACGCGTAACGTGCAGCGAGATCAAAAGATGCGCGGTACTTCTGGAGGGCATCATTGCGGAAGACACGGAAGGCCATGTCCTGATAGCGCAATTGCTGAGCCATACCGGCGGCGTTGCGGTTAAAGTCCGTGCGTTCGCTGATGAGCGCCTGTCCTTTACCCAGAAGTGCCCGATAGCGATCCGATGCTTGGCGCAGCACTTGCAAGCGCCGGAAGACTTCCACCCGCGTGGCGGCCTCGTTCCAAAGCTTGCCTTCCAGCTCTTTGAGTTTCTGGCGGAGGCCTAAGGCCATATCTTGCCGTTCCAAAACCAGGTCCACATCCCCAGAAAGCACTTCCTTCTCAATATCAATCGCCCCTTGCGCGAGTTCCGCAGCAATTTGAAGCCCTGTATTCACAGAATCGCTGATCAGCCCCGTTGTTTTAACGGCACTGTTCACTGCAAAGGTCACATCATTGGATAGACCATTTACATCCGGCAATGCGCCAGTGATGGAGTCGATGGTTTTTTCTTGGGTCCTCTTCAGCGCATCCAGAACCTTCGCCACCGTTTTCAGTCCCAAATTGACACTGCTGAGGGTGGTGGTGACACTTTGCAGCTTGCTGCGCACCAAAATTTTGGAGGAGTCCACCCCATGCTGCGCCTTGATCATTTCCGCCGTGTTGAGGATGTCAATCACCAGGCCATCATAGTCCCCAATGGAAGATCCCAGATTCGCCTCAGCCTGCACGACGTCGGATACAGCCAGTTGCAACTCCCCAGGAACGCTGCGTCGGCCCCAGCTAGCAGGAGCCTGAAAGGTGTATCCAGTCAAGGCAACCGGGAGGTCAAGGGACAGGCTCGTGCTGTGGAAATAGTACTCGGTGGAGGTGAACAAATCCCAGGCTGTTTCCCGCGTGCTGGCATCAAAAATTGGCGAGATGTTTTGGTTATTCAGTCCCGGCGAATCCACCGTGGGTGGGTTCAAGATGTCGCCCATAAAGTATTGGCTGACGACTTCGCTAAACTGAGCCGTTCGCTCCACGGATTCCAATCCAACCTTCAGCGTATTGGGATCGACCGCTACCATCTGGGGGAAACTGGCCCAGGCGGCCTCAAATGCGCCGCTGGGTGCAGGTACCGTCGCATCGCCCAAGTCATTCACATCGACATACATGTAGAGGCCGATATCAGGTCCGTTGTAACCCGCAGGATAGGCCTTGCCGGTGCCGATCTGCCCCTCATACGGAGTGCCGAAGACCTCAATCAAACGATTTCGGTAGTCGCGATCCTGCTGATAGGTTTGCTGGCTAAAGGTCGCTGTCGTCGTCGCTTGCATTCGCAAGCGATTGGCCTGGAGATTCGCGCTATCAAAGACCTTCACCGCGTTGGCCAATGCCAGATCCGCACGGGCCAGCATCTGCTCAAAATGGGTCTTGGTCAGATCTCCCGGTGCTGCCAAAGCGGGATCAAAATCAAACGGCACGGCATCCGGTGCTAGACCCAGCGGATTCACGCCACTGTTCGCGTCGTCTTGCGTGGCCTGGATTTTCCCCAACTGCACTGCGACGCTGTGAATCGCGGTCACCGTGGTGCGATCTACCTTTTGAATGCCTGAGTGCGCCGGATTGGGATCCTCTGCAGGCAGCAAGGCATTGGCCGTGATCCAGTCAAAGTAGGCCCCTTGACCAGCGCGGCGAGCCCAGCCATCCACCCCCCAGGCGCGATCCACGTTGGTATCGGTATAGCCTTGCCATTGTCCATCGGGATCTTCGACATAGCGGGAGCGGTAGGTCAAATTGACAATTTCCGCCCCTGCTTTTGCCCGTGCTGCAGCGGCGTCGGCAAACTTGCGTTCGTCCAAAAAGTCCACCGCGATCACGACATCCAGCAGATTGTAAAACTCAGATCGGGACACCCAATTGAAGTAAGGATTCCGCAGCAAATTGTATTGGCTCTTGATGGCGGAGAGGTAGTGCCCCCAGGCATCGCCATGCCCCTGCGGGAAGAGGACGCGTGCATCATTTTCATCAATGAACCCATCGCGATTGATGTCGGTGAGGTGGTAGTTCATCGCGTACGCGACCTCTCCCTCGCTCTTGGTGAAGTTCCAAAACATGCGGTTAAAGACAGGGCGCCCGTAGCTTTGCGAGACACCGCGCAGCAAGGCCAATTCCTCGTCGAGCAACGATGGTTGCTGATTTTGGAATGAGAAGATCGACGGAGCCGCCGTTCCGTAATCCGCACTGGTGCTGCCAAAGCCGATGGTGGGGTCCTGGGCATCGCTGTAGGCTTCATTGCCCAGCAGCAGATATAGATCGGTGATTCGCGTCGCCGCCAGCAGCAGTGCATTATTGATCCCCGGTGTTACGACCGGAGAGCTAAGCCCAATACTCAGCGATTCCCCACGATTCAGAACGGTCTGATACAACTCAATGAGACCGACATTTTCGACGACATCCTTATTGGGATTCAAGGCCACATCTCCCACATAGCCTTGTCCAGCCTCCTGGATCATACTGGAATAGGTTGCGGGCGAACTATTACTGCGGAAATCATCAAAACGTGCCTCGTAGGGGTTGATCCGGTCCAGCACACGTTTGACCCAACCTTGTGCCAATTGAGGCTGCGGCTCGTTGGGGCTTGAATTTGCTGCGCCTGCCCACTCCGCACCGTATTCCTCCCACTGCGTACCTGCCCAATTGGTGGAATTTGAGCCACCTGCAGGAGCCTCATTCTTGTGGCGATAACGCGCAAAGAAAAGCTGGTCGGCGAGCAACAAGATGGGATTTCCCTTCAGCTCGATTTGATACTGACCGAGCCCCCGTGGCTCATTGTTGCTGGCATCGGCAAAGAGGCTCCACGGCAGCCCTGGCGGCAGCGCGGTTTCTGTTCCGTCCTCTTCACGATAATACCATTGATAAACAATATCGTCCGCATTGCCGCCAAAGTCGCCACTGTGACGCAAGGTCAATTGATCAGAAAAAACATTGTCTGAGAGGATCGTCTTGATCGCACCTCGGTAGCGTTCTTGGCGCGAGACCTTCACCACCCGCAAGGTAACCGGACCGCCGATGGCTTTGTCATTGTTTTCGACCAGGGTGACGTAGCCCTCAGCCGCCCAAGGCTTGTCAGGATCAAGGAATGCGGGCCCAGGAACCAATGCCAATCCCGGACCATACATCTTGCCATCTGCTGCTCTGTTGGGATCCAGCTTTGGATCGCCTGCCTTCACCGTTCGCTGGAATTCAGCGGGGGTCGCTGCGGTGGCATCTGCACCCGTGGTCACATCAATGATCCCGTCGGCGGTGTAGAATTGGATCTCCCCCGTGGTGACATCGCGCAAATATGCGCGTTGCAGCCCGACGTAATAAGGAGTGGTGGCGAGATCAACGTCGCCACTCAATTGATTAGGATCACGGCACAGCTTATAAAGCCCCAGCACCGCTGCATTCCAGGCCGGGATGCTCGCAAGCTCTGGAATCGCCAACAGCTCGTCCCTCTCAGCGCTGGTGATGATGTCTGGCTCAAGCACATAGAGTGGTGGAGGCGTCGCGGTGAGATCTGAATCGCCCAAGGTCCGATCATTGACCCTCCCGTTCATGCCCAATTGCTTGTTCAGAGGGTCAAAGAAAAACCGACGTGCCAGCGATGCAGGCAGATGATTGAACTTCCAGACACTGCCCACCGCAGAGGTGATCCCAGTCGATGGCTGGATAATGCCGACAATCGTCGCAGCTTCTTCATCCGTCCCAATCGAAATGCGCCGCGTCTCAAGGGGGGCAATCAGACGGGCGGAATAATCTTGGGGTTCAGCGCCCGTGCCTGTGACCGTCGAAGGCCTTTCTGGATTCATCGAATCGAAGATCAGCTCTCCTACGGCCCAACCGATCACCCCGGGTAGACCGGGGTCCTCTGGATGATCTGCCCGATGCTCGCCCCCTGCAAAGGTGAGCGTTTCGCCGGCTTTCAGCACTGGTGGATTCGATGGCCACAGCGCGGTGTAGCGTACTGCCGTGGCTGCGTAGCTCTCACCTTCGGAAAACCCTGCATTCGCCAAAGGCGTGCCCAGGACCTCCTTTATGATCAGCGAACTCAACAAAGAGGCCGTTAATCGAATCCGACCCTCCAGCGTCAAGCTGGCGTGGACCTTGGCGTTGACGCGAGCATCGTTGTTGATCGAGTCGATGAAGTCCTGGAAGGTCGTCCCGTTGACAGTGATCTCGATGGGACCAGACCCAAAATCGAGGCTAAACTTGGAACCTGACTGGAACCCTGCCGCAATGGTCGGTGGCGTCGCCGGGTCTGGGGAAAAATCCTGATCCGTTCCTGCCCCAATCCCAGCTGACTTGAGTGGCGTGCCATCGCCATCGCGGAGCGTGAGATCGTTTGCGGCATCAATCAAGAACCGCAACCTCGTGTCAAAGGCGGGATTCGTGCCATCGATCAAGGCCGTACTCACTTCGCCCTCCGGGAAAGCCTCCAAGACGATCCTCCTCAGGGTCGCTAAATCGGCAAGGGCATCGCGTGGCGTATTTGGACGGAAGGACAACTTCGAGGGCCCAATCTGATCCGGCGTGCCTGCATTGAGCGTCACGGAAAAGGTGAGCTGATCCGGCACCAAGGTCCCCGCAACAAAGCCGGTCGTATTCAGCGGCGAGCCGTGCCCATCAGACAGCGTGATGGCCTCACCGGTGAGGGATTCCAATTGCAGGAGATTGGACGCTGTCGCCCGCGCGATGACTTTACTCGCAAGTGCGGCTTCATCATTGATCGCTGTTACCAGATCCTGCAATGAAGCCGTAAAGGTGGTGTCATGAGTGGCCGAAGTCGTCTGCGTACCGAAGGTCACCTCCACAGGGGCATCGCTGCCGACTTTGATCTCAATCGAAAGCGGGGTATCGTCCAGCTCATACGAACCAGAATAGCTGTAGGCTCGTATCGCGGGATTGGTGACGGTGAAGGTCGGATTCGCATACCCGCTAGGCGCAGTGAAGAGCGTTCGGAAGACAGGGTTGTCGGTGGTGCCATCGAAGGCCTTACTGCTCGCCCGCGACTGGTCGATTGCGCCCACGATCTGGAGAGAGGCACTAGCCCCTGCACTGGCCGCCGTTCCAAAGGGAACACATGTTCCAGGACTCACCGCTGCATCCCCCTCCCCACCCCAAAATTCGGGCGTCAGGCGATAGTGATAGTAGGAATTAAAGCGTCCTTGTCCCGCTGCATAAGCGACGCCGTTGTAGTCTTCCCAATAAACCTTTGCCAGACTGGTATTCAGGCCAAAAGTCTCTGGACATGGCACCAGTCCAATCACCTTCGCCAGTGGATAAGGCGGCTGGACTGGTTCAGCGACCGTCATCGTGTAGTCGAAGGTGTAATTGAACTTGCGGCCAGTGCGGGCATCCACTTCCGGATTTAATGAGGCCATGTGGTCCTCCAACTGCACTGCATAAACTGCCATCTTGGATTCCCCTGCCTGCAAGTCATTGTACTGAACGAGCACGTAGGGATCCGAGGTGTAAGTCTCATCTTGGGCCGTCACATTCATCCCTCCCGATTGCAGGGCATACGCCGCCGGCGGTGGGTTGGCTTGATCCGCAAACTTGAAGGACGGTGCAATCAATGCGTGCTCTTCATTCGGATTGAATCCAGCCAAGTCGCGATCCGGTTGATTGTAGATCACAACGTTTTGATAAGCATTTGCAGTGAATGAGAGCTGATCCATCACCCCATCGGGGGCTTTGCTTTCCGATCCCAGGCGGCTAGCAATCACGATGCGCCCCGGAACCGTCGGCCACACAAGATCGAACTTCTCGACACTGTTCGTCCAGGCCACATGGGTCTCTGGATCGGCCTTTGCAAACCAGATCACGATCAGGTCGTCTTCCGCCTGTCCCGTGAAATGCTGGTTGACTGGGATGATCGGCCCAGCGCCGGCTGTTTTGCTACGATCATATACATTCGCGTTGTAGCGTGCCTTTTTGTGCACCACAAAGCCTGCATCCGTCTGATAAGCGTCGCCTATTGGCGGAGCGATGGTGTGGGTGAGTTTTGTGCCGATCACTGCGGTCGTCGCCGGGGGCAAGGCAGACGCATCCCATTGCCGAGTATCCACCACTCGGACGATCAAATGCTCCCGCAATGGATCGCCATTCGCTGCACCTGGGTCACCAGCATCTCTGACTGAATAGACCAGTACCGTCTTCCCGTCCTGCGTAGCGGTAAAACCTCCAGCGGACACCGTTCCATTGCCCGAGCTGTAGGCGAGCTGTAGCAAGGCAACTTCGTCCGTCGTGCTTGGATCAAGCCCGATGCCCGGCATCTCTGGATGAGTGAGGTGATTGTAATAACTAAACCCTGTGGGAATCGGGAAGGTCGTGCCGTCGCGGGTCTCCCCTGGAAAACCGATTTCGAGTTGGACGATCAGCGGTTCGTCTTGATCTCCGTATTCCAGCAGCAGCTTGCCTGGACGCAGAGGAAAGAGCATCTTTGCATGTGGATCCCAGATCGCCATCTGCTCCCCACTACTTCCTTGCGGTCCACTGACCACCGTCCGGCGGTCAGGGGCCTGCGAGGCCACAGTTGCCGCCTCCGTGGTGGTCAGTCCGGCGACGACCGCCGTCGTTGAGAGTAGAGGGTCCGTCAAGAACGTCGCCGCCGAACCAATCGCCACGATCTCCTTGTGAATGATCTGACCGTAGTCCCACAACACGGTGACGGGTGCATTCAGGCTGAGCACATCCTGATAGTAGTAGTTCGCCGTTCCCACTGCTGGAACTCTGCTCAAAGCTTCCTTGGCGTCCTCCGCACGGGAAAATCCGGCTTTGCCATTGACAGCGACCGTCGCATTCTTCCAGCCCTTGAGAACTTTTGACGATGTCACATCGCCACCATTTTTTGAGCCAATGTAAACGTGGGTCCCGGCGTCATACCAGTGCTCGCCACTGCCGTAGCCTGGATCAATGGGGGTGAGCGCCGTCGTCGGATTGAGGCGCACCTCCGGCAAGTTCGCCGCAACCTGCACGGTAGCGCTGACCATGACGTGATACTGCTGCATCCAGCGATAGGTGATCTCCGCTGGACCGGTCATCACCCATTGCGGAACTTGTTGGCGATCTTGGACGGTGGCAAACGCATACACACCGCCAGTGCCCGGTGCCCCTAGGTGCTGCGTGGCCGAGCCACTGGCCTCGAACCCCACCACACGTGCCCTCGCACCGTAAAGATTCGGATCATTGGCGACACCATCAATGAAGGCCGTCGTCGGCTTGTTTTCAGGCACCCAGATATCACTCACCGGCGGATCAGGATTGCCCAAGGCAGTTGATGTCGAATTCAATCCCAAGTCCGCAACAACGTCCGAATGAACCCGCAGCCGGTGTTCCACGGCCCAATGAAAAGTGACCCGCGTATCGGATTCAAAGGTAAAGGTGTAGCGGTTGCTGGCACTGGTAAAGGCTTGGGTGGAATCAGCCCCCACAAGGGTCTTGCCCACCGTCAGTCCTGTGTTCACATAACGTGTCACGGCCTGTGCATCGATGACGCTCTCGGAAGGGGGGGAGGCAAAGGTGCCGAGCGGATTCCCATTTGCATCAATGTAAATGATCTTGGGTGCTTCCACCGTGTAAGTTGTGCCTGCAGTCGCAGGCTTTGCTCCCAGGTACGGCAGGATCAGATCGCTATTGCCGACCGTGCGGCCGTCGGTTTCGGTCGCAGACTCAATGACGAGCCCGCTACCGCCCACAAAATCGCCAGCACCGCTAACCAGAGTAACGAAGCCGCTTTTTTTGCCTGAGGCCACGGAGATCGCATTGACACTTTTGGAATTCCGCAGGGTCAGATCACCGGAGACGTAGGTGCCCGCGAGAACGAGGCCGTTCCACTTTGAGTTCCACACTCCGAGCATCGGACCGAAGGACGGATTACCGGGAGTGCTGGGGAAGGCCAAGGCAGCCGCGCCCTGGTAACCTGGGGCAGGTTTGAACTCGGGCTTGTAACTACCTTCATCGAGCAACTTGATCCACTCGGGATCTCCAAGATCATTCCCATATTTTGCCACAAAGAACCGAGGATTCGGGCGACTCACGTCCCTGGACCCAAACTTGACGGCCCCTGATGGTATGGAGCCCGTTACATATACATTGCCGGAAGCATCTGCGGCCAGCGATCCAGCCCGAGATTCATTGACGATGATATTTCCCGCGGTGTTGTAAATATCAGTGATAGCACTCCCTTTGACATAGGCCTTACCGGCACTCGTGCTGACGTTCGTGGCGAAGTACGGGTCGATCTTCGCGATCTTAAGGCTCATGCTAGTAAGGGCCGTAGCGTCCGAAACGCCATCACCAGGCGGCAGAGATAAATTGTTGTCGCGATACGACATCAACGCGAAGAGCTTAAATTCGGTCCCGGTGTCGACCAGTTTTAGATCATTGATGAAGTGAAATGCATATTGGGAAACACCGTCGATCGGCCAAGTGCCTTGCGGAACAGCACCATCAGCCAGCCACTTGTTGGCCGCAGAATCGTTTGAATAAGATCCATCCACCTCGCTGGGTTCAAATCGCACCAAAAAGCCGTTTCCCCACTGCAAATGGGTGCTCCGGACATTCGGAGTCGAGAGAATGTACCCTCCCAGAATGACCTTGCCATTGGGGTCAACCGTAATGGCGGTGTAAGTCCCGTAATAACACCGCGTATCCTGAGCCGAACCATCTCCCCACCCAAAAAAGCCGCCCGTTTTGTTACCCGGAAGATTGGGGTCCAGCGAACCCGGGCCCATCGACGAAAAGTTGGTCGTCGCCAGTCGCAGCCAAATCGGCATGTAGGTGAGCGGGTATGGATTCAGCGAACCGACTGCTCCGTGGCGGATTGCGCCGCAAACATACACCTGCCCGTTCGCGACGGTCATGTCAGTAATCATTGAATCCCGCCCGCCTCCGAAGGGGTAGGTATTCAAGGCGGGTAACCCCTCCAAACTATATTTGTACACCTTGGCAGGCTTAGCGCTGATGGAGGTCGGTTCCGAGTTAGGCGGATAACCGACCAAATTAGCATCGAGATCTATCGCATTGTAACCCATCTGCCCCCCGACGTAGATCCCATTTTCATCAGCGACGACCGAGGAGGGAATGAACCCTGCCTCCAAATTCACCGTCACTGGATCCGCAATGTTTGAGGGGTAGATCTTGAGAAACGACTGATTACTGCTCATCCCCAACACAATGATTTCGCCATTCGGGCCGGTGGTGACGCTCTGCACGGGGTCTCCCCGGGATGGAGCCGCTTTTGAATCCGGCTCGATCCCCGTTCCGGTTAGGACATCCACCAAGACGGGAGAGCCCCCTGCGAGTAATTGCAAATTGAGGTTGATGTCGCCCGTCCCCGTGTCCGTCCACCCCGTTCCCGTCGCTGTTACTCGCACACGCACGGAGGCTTGAGGGGGATTATCTGGGTCCGCATTTGGGAATAGAGTGGCCGCATCCACAGCGAAACTCACGGCACCCGTGCTGCTATCCACGCTAAAAGACTGCCCCGACACTGTGCTGCCATTGACCGTCAAACTCACAAAAGCATACGTCAAGGTACCGCCATCGACATTATTGGCCTCAATATTCCCGATCACTGTCCCAGCCGGGGTACCACTGAAAACGCTAAAGGTATTTGTCGCAATCGATGGGTTCACATTGGTCAACGGGATCTCTAGATTGCGTGCCTCATAAAGAGCTGCATTCCCCGCATCGGAGGCGCGAATCACCAAATTAAAAGTGTGACCTGACACTGTTTCATAATCAACTAATGCAGGATTCGCCACACTCAGCACGCCCGTTGTCGAATTGATCGAAAATGCGCCACCTGTATTGCCAGATGCGATCGAATAGACCACGGACGGCACTGCATCAATATCACCCGCATTAAAGGTAGCAACGGTGCCCGTGCTATGTTCGTTGATCGGCAAGGATGCGGGCGGATTTGTCAACTCCGATAGCCCAAATGAGGGAGCCTCATTGACGTCCCCCAGCGTGATTGTGAAGAACTGCTCCGTTGTGGAGCTATCTCCGGTGTTCGTCACGCGCACTCGAACGGAGAATGATGTCTGCGTCGGTACGGCCTCATAATTAAACGTGTTCACCGTAACCAGCGAACTGCCCGAAATCGCAAACTTTCCATTGTCTGTGGAGCCCACTCCAGACACCAAGGCGAACGTGCGATTCGTCGCATCTGAACCTAAGGTCCCGACCACGGTGTTTGCGGGTTGGTTTTCATTCACGGAGCTCCCCGTTAGAGTAAGCGTGGGAGCCGCAGCATGGCTGCTCCAGCTCATCGCCAGCACTAACGGGACAAGGAGCCAAGCAATCCGGCCAAGGGAAGTCGGCAGCGCAGAAGGTGGGAGAGGATCGGGAGTCATGATCTGGGAGTGCGAGAGCTTAAGGGGTGTTCAGCGTGCCAACGGTGCTGATGCGGTCGAGGGTGACGATCCCCTCCGTGCGTAAAGTAATTTTGTGGAGGCCCGCGACGGCTTCTCGATACGTTCCCGTGATGCGATCCACGCCATAGCCCGGCGCGGCAGCCAAAGGATTGCCGGTAATCCCATCAAACTGCAGGCTGAAGACGCGGATGATGTCAAAACCGTGCTGGTGATCCGGATGGTACTTGTGCCGATAGGGATTGGTCGGCGCATCTTTGCTGAGATCGATCCGCCCAGCACAGGCCAACCCGTTGCCGATCCCGCCGACCATGAGCGACTCAAAACCAGTGAAATCAAAGGCTGCGGAACCATAACGCAGCCCTACCAGCTTGCCGCCACGGCTCACCACGCCATCAAAGTTCGGAATCAATGCAGGGTCTGTAACCAGCACGGTCTTGGCAGGCGGCGTGGGTGTCCCGGTGGCCTGGGTTTGCATCACAATCACGTCCTTCAGCAAGCGCACCTGTCCGGCCTCATCCACATGCAGCACAATGCGAATGCTGGCAGGTTTCCCGGTCGGCGTCACCTGCGCTGCTACACCATTCACGGCGCGCTGCACTTCATTCACCTTCGTCAACGTCACCTGACCGATCCACAATCCCGCCGCACGCGGATTCGTCGTCAGATCCAGACCTGGTGGCAAGGTCGGGGAATCGGGAAAAAACGGCCCAGTCTGCCAACTCGCATTCGTGGTGTTGAGCAGAGTCGCGTTGCGCCCGCCGACACTGTCTGCCACGACCATGCCACTTCCTTCCGTAAAGGACCAATGGCTGACCAGCCCTGGATTCCCGGCAGAGGGCAACTCGCTGAAGGCCAAAAGACTGATCTCCGTCGGCGTGCGAGCGGTGTTCCAGATGCGCACTTCATCAATGCCGCCTCGGAAGAAATTGGTCAGTGCACTGCCACCATGCCGGCCAATCACCAAGGCACCTGGGCTGCTGGTAATGACAGCAGAGTTTGCGGTCCCAGCCACTTGGCCGTTGATGTAAAAAGTCGTGGTTTTGGTTGCCCCATTCACCACCACTGCCACGTGGTTCCATTCCCCTAACGTCACAACCCCTGTCGATGACAGCGCATGGGTAGGGTTGATATCGATCAGGTAACGCAGGTGAAGGTCCTTATCAATGGCCAAACCATAACCTGCGGCCCCCTTCATCACGATATCCATGAATTCAGCGCCAGGCAGCTCCAGTGGCTTGATCCACGCCTCAATCGTCATGCTGGTGAACCCCGCAAAAGCGGGATCATCCGCAATGGTCGCTGCTTGATTCACACCGTTGAAAGCGATGGTGTAGCTTGCGAGTAGCGGTTCCCCCAGAGTCACCCCCTCCACCCGATTGAAAAGGGACATCCCTGGGGCGGCGGCGGCATTCACAGCGTTGATCGATCCATCGACAGCAAAGGTCGCGTTCGCGTCATTGAAGGTCCACAGCCCAGCCAAGCCAGGTTCGCTTCCATTCAGCCGCAAGACATAATTGGCCTGTACTTCTTGGGCGCTGCGGGCCACCCTCCAAAATCGCACCTCGTCCAAGGTGCCATAATAGGCGCGTGAAAAGATGGACCCTGCCGAAGGCTCCGCAGCGAAGGTCAGTGGCAGCGTGGTGGTGCCCAGCACACCCTGAGCGGGCGAGGTGGTATCCAGCCCACCATTGATGAAGATCTGTTTGGTTTCCGTGGTTGGATCCCACACGACAGCGATGTGCGTCCACACCCCAGGTTCGACACGCGCCTTACTGATTAGCTCCGTCGGATCACCTCCCGGAATAGTGGTCTGCACACCTGCAGTTACGAACGAAATCTTCCCGGTCGATTGATACCGCACCTCCCAGCCTGCTGCACCTTTGGATAGCAAAGCCACCGATCCCGTCACAGGCAAGGCTCGGGGCTGAACCCAGGCCTCTGCCGTCATGACAGTGGTATCATAAAGAGTGGGACCAGCAGGGCTTACACTAGCATACTGGGGATCATCCACCGCGACAAAACGCACCGCGTCAGCTACGACGAAGCCATCGGTTCCGGTTGTCCTGATTTCTACACCGCTGCCCGTCCCCGCATTCATGAGCAGCGGTGCCGCGTTCAGCTTCACCCATCCAGCCCCACCCGTGCGCTGGTCCACGATTACCGTCGTGCGACCCGTCGCACTGATCAGATCCACTGGCGCATTCGAAGCGCGATCAAGGCCCGCGATCCACCACAGATAAACGTCATAAGATCCGCTGCGCACCAGTGTCGGCGTGAAGCGCACACTCTTCGCCCCCTTGGTCACATTCCCATCCTGAAAATAGTTCGTCCCGTAAAACCCAGCTGTGTCCGCCGCTGTCGTCCATGCCCCCGTCACCGTCACACCCGACGGGCTGGCGTTATCGACGATCACCTCTGGTGGCGGATTGTTAAAGAACATAGCCAGATCCCCGTCTGCGGGTGGGCTAAAGGCAAGGCCATCCACACGCTGCGGCAATGCTCCAGGCAGACCTCCTGCGATTTTCCCTGCCTCCAAAATCCCGTTCCGACCTGCCGGCGTTGCATCCAGCGCCACGGTGCCCGCCGCTTCGTTAAAACGCCAGTCGCCCAGCAGCCCCGCTTCGCTGCCTCGCAGCGTTTCCAGATTGTGGGCCGCTATCTCCGCAGCGGTGCGCGCCACGGACCAGAGGCGAACATTATCGACACCGCCTTCCAGTGTGCGATCCAGCGTTGCCTGGCCACCGATGACGACCGGGAAAGTGGTGCTGACCAGCGGCCCGGTGAAATCTCGCTCCGCACTTAGCACCCCGTTGATGAAAAGCTGCTTTTTGGTACCATCGAAGACAGCTGCCACATGCTGCCAGCTACCCAGCGGAAAGTCCTCCGTGCTCAGCAAATCGTCAAACACTCCTGATTGACCGCTGACCTCCGTGCGGAAACAAATCTTCGCGCCCGTATCCGCCCTCAGGATGCCCCAAGCGTCTCCCTTTGTCACGATCGCCTGAAAACGCTTCGTCCAAGAACTGACCTTCACCCAGACCTCAAGGGTGAGCGCACCCGACGCATTGAAGGGCGATGGCGTCACTTCAGGCACTGTCACTCCCTGCCCTGTCTGAGGCGCATTGGCAGCATCGAGACCACTAAAGCGCAACGCATTGAGCGGAACGCTGGCCGTCGGCGGTGTGGCCGGGGTTTGTGCCTGAGCGACTGCGAACCCGACTGCCAGCCACAACACTGGCAGACAAGCGAGGCGGAAAAAATAGGAGCACGGGGCGTGATTAGAGAAAGGTGCTGCGCGCATTTGAGTTCGGGAGGATAGGAGTCGGGAGACCAGCTCGTCAGGGCGTGCTAGCAGCCACTGGGATGCGCAGCACCACGCCGTCGGAGGTAGAAAACTTCAGATTTGCGGTACGGGATCCACTGGCCATCAGCTGCCGCCGCAGTTCAAGATCCAACTGCCCGACGCCACCCCCAGCCAGAGTGCCTAAATTGGCACCGCCAGCGACGGCGACCGAAGACGAAGTCCCGGCAGCCAAATCCACCACGCGACGATATAAGGGAAGCCCGCTGTCTGACTCCAGCGTCACTTGCACCGTGAAGGGCGTCGCCAAGCGATTTGCGTATTCCATGGCCATCTGGTTGGCCGCCGTCCCGAAATCCAGCTCCCGCCCCTGCACCCGCAGATCCAAGGGCCCCTGGTAGGCGGTGGCTCCCTCACAGTAAACCCAGTACGCCTCACCCGGCTTGATGACGGTCGTCGCCGGATCGATGATCTTTTGCCAACTGCCCCCGACCAAGCGGTAGATACGCGTCCCGATGCGCCCAGAGGCACCCGCAAAGAACTTCCCAAAGGTAAGATTCGAGCCCGCTTCCACCGGGAAACCCGTCAGGTTGAACGAATCAACCGTCCATTGCAGTCTTCGGAAGTTCACCGCCCCAGCAATATCCAGGATGCAATCCTGCCGTGCGTGGATGAGATAAGCAGACCCACCATGAATCGCATGCAGCGTGGTCAAAAAGGCCTCCGCTCGATCCGGTGCATACCAGACGCCCCAGCCTGGCTCATTCCACGCCTGCTCCGCAGGGTCAGAGATGAAGCGGACGACGGTTCGCGGCGTAAAATACCGAGCCACCACATCGACCTTCGTTCCATCAAAAACCGCGCTAGGCTCGGGGTCTGAGGGATCGACCTCTAGCGAGACTGCATTCCACCCCGCCTTTAGCGACAGACGATGTGTGCGCTCCGCCGCCGATCCAACCGAAAAAGACAATAGCAAGGCCAGAATGACTAGTCTTGTCTGCGCGAAAGAAGAGGTAGCGTTCACCATCGGACGCTAGCGACCACCATCAGAGATCACAAGCATAAAATGTTTTTTTATTTCCGTCACATAACAGCCAATCCCTGTTATGTAGGGAGAAAACAGCCACACTCTCAACACCCAACTGGTTTCAATTCTTCCCATGGCTTGATCCTCTGATGCTTCTCCGACTGGTCTTTAGACTTCAGTTTTGAATCACCCGGCCTCGGCGCAGCGCAGTGTCGCGATTCCAACGGGCTTCACATCCGTGAAGTCCGCGCTTGCACGCCGCCGATTGCGGTGAATCATCCGCCGCATGGGCAAAGTGACTGTTGGACTCGTGCAGAGTCGTGGATTTGAAACCAAAGATGAAAGCCTGGCGCACCATGTGGACCTCATCCGCACGGCGGCTGCTAAAGGTGCCCAGATTGTGTGCCTTCAGGAGCTCTTTCTGACCCCCTACTTTTGCCGAACCCAGGACACGGATCTCTTTGACCTCGCAGAGACGATTCCCGGCCCCACGACAGAGGCACTCCAGCCACTGGCCAAAGAACTCGGCGTTGTCATCATCGCATCACTCTTCGAGAAACGCGGCCCCGGCCTCTATCACAATACCGCTGTGATCATTGATGCCGATGGGACGCTGATGGGCAAGTATCGCAAAATGCACATTCCGCAGGACCCCGGATTCGAGGAAAAGTTCTATTTCACGCCAGGCGATCTAGGTTACAAGGTGTGGGACACGAAATTCGGGCGTATCGGGGTGCTGATTTGCTGGGACCAATGGTATCCTGAGGCCGCCCGTCTGACGGCCCTGCAAGGTGCCCAAATCCTCTTCTACCCTACCGCGATCGGTTGGCTAGCTAGCGAAAAAGCTACGCTAGGCAAGGCCCAGCACACCGCATGGGAGACGGTCCAGCGCGGACATGCCGTCGCCAATGGGTGTTTTGTCGCCGCAGTCAACCGCGCCGGGATCGAAGGAGAAACTGAATTTTGGGGACAAACTTTTGTAGCCAATCCGTATGGAGAGATTATCGAAAAGGCCGCCGTTTCGAAAGAAGAGGTCCTGATTGTCCCATGCGACCTCAAAGAAGTTGAGGATTTTCGCAGAATTTGGCCGTTTTTTCGTGATCGACGCATTGACACTTACGCCCCCCTGACCAAACGCTACCTCGATGAGTAAAGCCCTCCCCCAAAACTATCGTCTGCCTGCTGAATTTGAACCGCAAGAGGCGATCTGGCTGTCATGGCCATCCAACAAAGAAAGCTGTCCCAAGACCTTCCACCGTCTGCAGGACAAATTCGGTGAAATCGCCGCCCTGATCTCTCGCTACGAACGCGTGAGGATCAATGCGCCGATACTCAGCCACATGAACATCCGCCTTTCGATCGCTGACAATGAAGGAGATCTCTCCCAGGTCGATCTATATGAGAACCCCACCAATGACGTGTGGTGCCGCGACCATGGGCCGATCTTCATCAAGCACAACGAAACCGGGCAGGTGGCCATCACTGATTGGCAGTTTAACTCTTGGGGCGGAAAATTCCCGCCCTTTGATCTGGACAACGGCATCCCTGAAAAGGCTGCCAACATCCTTAAAATGGAGCGCTTCACCTCCGACCTCATCCTTGAAGGCGGAGCCATCGAGACCAACGGCAAAGGCATCTTGCTCACCACAGAGGCCGTCCTCCTGAATAAGAACCGCAATCCTGATTGGTCTAAGTCTGATGTGGAGAAGGAACTGAAGACCATGCTCGGCGTGAACGAAATCGTCTGGTTCAAGAAGGGCATCGAAGGCGATGATACGGACGGTCACGTCGATGACATCGTCCGCTTCATTCGCGATGACGCCCTCATCTGCATGGTCGAAAACAAAGAAACCGACCCAAACTTCCGCACGCTGAAGGAAATCCGTGAGCGACTCGACGACCTCCGAGCCCCTGACGGTGGGAAGATGGAGATCATCGAGATTGAGATGCCCCTTGCGATTGACGTCAAGGACTGGCGCCTCAGCCGTCTGCCTGCCAGCTACGCGAACTTCCTCATCGTCAACAACGCCATTCTGGTGCCAATTTTTGGCCAGAAGAAGCGCGACGCGGTTGCAGAAGACAAAATTGCAGAGTGTTTCCCTGGCCGTGAGATCATCTCCATCACCGCCAAAGACCTCGTGATGGAAGGCGGCGCGCTGCACTGCATCGCGATGCAACAGCCGAAGTAAGGATTCTCGTAAATCCAGCCTATCTGCACCCGGCTCAACGAGCCGGGTGTTTTATTGTGGGGCGACCTCAGCACCACCCGTTACGCCAGAGTCGTTCTTGATGATGTCATCACCAGTGAACAACTGGCGGTCAGGACCGGCAGACCTAATCTCCATCTTGGACGATGCCACAGGGTGAAACCAATACGGCGTACCCCAGCGATCCATTAGTTTGCCATTGCGTATCGCAGGGCTGTCCGCCGGGAAAAGCCGCCCTACCTGCGTTGGATTGGCAGTGCCAGTGAGCGCGGCAGTGATGTCTTCATTCAGTCCCACTGGATTGTCACCAAAAGCCTTGCGATACAGGTCCACAAATTCCTCCAGAATATCGAGGTCCTCTTCGGGCGTGATTTGGTCTGAATTCAATTGGGCTGCGCGCTCCGCGTTGGCCGGATCAATAGCCATCGATACCACTGGCGCGGCGACGACAGGTGCAGCGGGAGCGGAAATTTGCTCCGCAGGAAGTGGGGCGGGAGGACGGGCGAGGTGTGATCGAATTTCCTCGGAGTCTAACGCACGATCCATCCACACCACCAAGATCACCATCACCACAAGGAGGAAACCCATGATGTAGGGAGCGGAACGCTTTGGCAATGGCATGGGCAATCGATCAGGGTTGAGGTTTTGTGACGGTCAATTGGAAGGGCACAGAATAGACTTTGCCCTGGATGCTAACGATGCAAAAAAGCCGAACCACTCCGGCCTTCGGCCAAAAAACCTTGAAGCTGAGCTGTGGCCCCGCTCGGAGATCAGCGCGTAGCACGTCCCCTCCAGTCGGATGAAAAATGGCTAAGGTCTCGCGATCTTCATGAACTGCCACAAGGTGCGCAAACGCATTCAGCAGCGGTTCCAACTCCTGGATCGGCTTTCCATCGGCTGCCGCCGTCACGACAAGCCTCATCAATTGCAGACGCCCAGCCTGAAACGCCCCGCCTCCGACACGCCCAACCTCAGGCGCTAGCTGGAAGCGATAACCGCCCACCTCGGCAACCATCTGATCGGGCCGCGCGGGCGGTGTCGCAGGAGCGGCGGCATCCGCATTCAAATCGACGTAGGGAAACTCCTCCAACCCCGTCTCCGCAGGAATCACAGCCGCCCAGATCCGCTGCGCTACAATCCCTTCAGGAACCCATTTGCAGCGGTATTCACCAGGCACCTCCAACACCTCAGGGCGGATCAATTCAAGATGCTCCAGCGCAGCATCCGCTACGAGGAAGTGCAAAGGCTGTGTGTGAGAGGTCACAAGGTCCTGGGGAAGCATCGGCCGCCCTTCTGGATTCTCCAGTCTGACGGTGGCACTGCCTGAAGCCGCCTCCAGCAACCGCAATGTGGCCACTGGCTGATCTGGCTTCACATAGACAAAGCTATATGGAATTCGCCGCGCAATCAGGCGACGCTGACACTTTTCACAAATCGCGTCGGCCTGCGTCGATACGATGTCGGGGTGATTTAAGCAGGCAAAAATCTCCGCCTCCACGATTTTCGGCTCGGTGCCTTCAGCGAGTTTCGCCAAGGCACTCTTCAACGACGCCACGACCGCACGCGCACCATCCAGATTGTCGGACTGGGCATCCCTGGCAATAAGATTCACGGAGCGAAAGGCCCGCGCCGTTTGCTCATCGCGAAGCGCCTGCGGCATTCCCGCAGTCGGAGTACGTGCAATGAGCCGCAGCGCTGGACTACAAATCGAGATCTGATCCGCCACTTCAGGAGCCCGACTTTCAGCCAGTAACTGGTCCACATTAGCGATAACGAGGCGGATTACGTTCCAAGCTTCCTCGATCCCACGGGGATCTAAAACCCGGGGTGGAATCTGCAAATCCGCCCGCAGTGGGACGGAACCCACTGCGAGAAAAACAGCGGCCACGCCAATGCGCACCATCGAACTGAGGGAGTAACAACGCAGAAGGATCACGCTCCAATGTTAGAGCCACATCGGGAAGGAGGCCACAGAGACTTTTCGCTGAATTTCCACTGGACAATCCTGCTAAAATTTGATGCACTCACCATAGGTGAGAAGTTGTGCCTCATTTGTCGATATTTCTAAAATCTGACCTAACCAATGTCATGAGCGATTCCAATTCAGACAAGAACGTCGATGCGCCATTCAATCAGAACTCAGACAAGGTGATCGCTGCTGAGGCTCGCACAATTAAGTGCCAGCGCGGAGTGCGCCTTGGCAAAGACCTTACTGACATCAGTCAGGACGCGGGAACGGTGGGCTTGGCGCTTTCGGGTGGAGGCATCCGTAGCGCCACCTTTGCACTGGGAGTCATCCAGGCACTGCAAAGGTTGCAACTTCACGGCAAACACAAGCTTCTCGATTGTGTGGACTACCTTTCGACCGTGTCTGGCGGTGGTTACATCGGTGCGTGGTTAGCTGCGAACCGTTTCCGGCATGGAAAGCTGCCGTCCGAAAACGACGCGGATAAATCCCCTCCCGAAGAGGCAGACTATGCCTCGGTGCACGGTTCTCCCAGCATCAACCACCTCCGCCGCTATAGCCGTTATTTGGCCCCCGAGGCTGGAATCACCAGCGCGGATACCTGGACAATGGTGACGATCTGGCTGCGCAATACCGTCCTCATCCAGGCCATGGTGTTTTGTGTGCTCGTCGCGGCGCTGATGCTGGCAGGTGGATGGCTACCTTTGTTCGAGTGGCTCTCTCGTGCGACGATCCCTTGCACTAAGCATCTGAGATTCTGGTTCGAGACACATATAGGCGACCGCCCCTTCCCTTACGTGCTAGTGCAGTTTGGGCTCCTGTGGTGGGCGGCGAGCATGTGCCGCAATGAGTTGCAGCAGTACGTCGAAGATGAGAAAAAGCCTGCGACCAAGGGGGCAGCGGGCGGCCAGGTGAAGGCGCAGATTATCGCCGTCATCATAACGATTTCCGCCATGATTGGCGCTTCGGGACTCTACTGGTGGGCACAATGTAAAGCAGATCAAGCAGTGGGGTTGACGCTGGAAGGATGGATCCTCAGCGCCATGATCGCCGCCCTCGGCACTTGGCTGGTGATGCACTCCCGTAAGAGCCAAGAAAAGGCTCGCCCGATCCTTTCCCGTTGGCGCCTGGCCGTCGGCGTCTTTCTCGTCGTCACGGTGACGAATGTGGGGATGTTCCACGTAGCCGTGAAGTTGATGCTCTGGATGAAAACCCTGTGTGTGTTAAAGATCGTCGGCACTTGGCCCGTCGGCCTGCCCGCAGCGGCGGTATTCGGACCGTTTGTACTCTCCCTCGGATACACGGCTGTGCTGGTGCTCTGCCTGGGTATGATGAGTCGCCGCATCCATGATAAGGTGCGCGAGTGGTGGAGCCGTCTGGGAGCCTGGCTACTAATCTACTCCATCCTCGTTTTGTTGGCCACCAGCGCCGCCATCTGGGCACCACTGTGGATGGATTATCTTGGAAAATGGATGGGTGGCTGGATGCGAGATTCAGCAGTGGTGGCCTGGCTGGGGGCGACCTTTGCCTCAGTGTTCGCAGGCAAGAGCCCAAAAACGGGCGGAGGTCAGCAGGGCGGCATTCTGGCGCAGATCACCCGCTTCTTACCACTGATCGTCGTTATTGGCCTCGTCATCGGTGCCGCATGGTTTGCACGTTGGATGTTGACCGAAGATCACCCACCCAGCGAATACGGACCGTTTCTGTTCTCTACCGCAGGCGAAGTCGTTACTTGGCAGGTGTCGTTTTTAACATGGTTCTATTGCTTCTGCGGATTCACCCTGGCAGCCCTGATCCTCGTCAAAACGGTGGATATCAATGAGTTCTCCATGAACCAATTTTACCGAAACCGATTGGTGCGCTGTTACTTGGGCGCGACAAAGCCCGGTAAAGATCGGGTGCCACACCCCTTCACGGGATTTGATTTCCGCGATGATCTGCCCCTCTCCTACTTGAAGGGCAACTGGCACGATCCTGCAGATTCGGAAAATGAGGTCCAGAACCCAGGCCCCTATCTGCTGATCAATACCGCCTTGAATACCGCGTCCGGCGGCGACCTGGACGCACAGGAACGTCAGGCGGAGTCTTTTCTTCTTTCCCCACACTTTTGTGGTTATCAACGGCGCAGAGCGGTGAAACATGAGAGGAAAGAGAAGCAAGGAACAAGATCTCCAGAGGAACCGAAACTCTTCCTCGGCGATCATGCATCGGCGGACGAGACCGCCCACCTGTCCCCATTGGAGCCCAGCCGACCCGACGACGGATATTGCGAAACGAGCCGCTGGATGGTGGGAACCCAAACCCCAAACCCTATCGCCTCAGAGCAGTTCACGCTGGGGACCGCCGTTTCCATTTCTGGCGCAGCCGCCAGTCCGAACAGCGGCTACCACACATCCCCGCTGGTTGCCTTTCTGATGACCATCTTCAATGCCAGACTGGGCTGGTGGGTGCCGCATCCCGCTCAGGATCAATACTGGGCCACCGCCCCCACTGGTTTTCTCAGCTTTTTCACCTACCTTGTGTATGAGCTATTCGGGATGGCCACTCCAGGGAAGCCTTTTGTTTATCTCTCCGATGGCGGACACTTTGAGAACTTGGGTGTATACGAATTAGTGCGGCGGCGTTGCCGATTTATCATCGCCGTGGATGGGGAGCAGGACGGCAACTACACCTTTCACGCCCTGGGCACGGCCATTCGCCGCTGCCGCGTTGATTTCGGTGCGCAGATTGAAATCAATGTCGAAGCGATCCGCCCCCCAGCAGCAGATAAGCCCTCAAAGGCCCACTGCGCGGTCGGCCATATCCGTTACGACGACGGCACACAAGGCACCCTTCTTTATATCAAATCGAGTCTGACTGGAGACGAAGACACTGACATCAGCCAGTATGCGCATGGCGAGCCACTCTTTCCCCACGAATCCACTGCCGATCAATTCTTTAGCGAGTCTCAGTTTGAAAGTTACCGCAAACTTGGCGTCCACGCAGCCGAGAGCGCATTCAACGGAGCCATTCGCTGGCAGGAGGCAGTCAGTTTCGGGAAAAACAAAGCCGAAACGTTGACTACCAATTGCAAAGACCCCATCACCCACCTGATGCAAGACCTGTGCACTTACTGGTACCGCACTTCTTCTGCGCCGGTGAGCACCTTTGTCAATCATGCGGAGTCCCTCGGCAGGATCTGGGCAGCGCTGGGCGGCGCTACTACCGTGCCGTCCCAGGCTGATCTGGCCGTGCTTCCGCAGTTTGATAAATTTGTTGCCAGTCTCTCTTCAGCGAAGTCGAAGGTGCCAGCAGGAGATGCCCGCCAGCTCTACTATTTGGCGCAACAGTTGATCCAACTGATGGAGAACGTGTATCTTGATCTCGATCTACTCCACGAAGACGCGCATCCTGACAACGCTGGATGGATGAAACTCTTCCGTCAATGGGTTCAGAACGACATCGTCAAGCAGGCCTGGGAAAATTCCAAGGACACCTACGGGACCCGCTTCGCTGCATTTTGGCAGCTCCTAGCACTGCTACCAGAGCCTACGCCCCTGGCGCACCCCGGAATCCAAACCGACAAGGTCCGTCGTGATCCGA
>CAZCAL010000007.1:0-26059 GCA_964496625.1 uncultured Verrucomicrobiaceae bacterium
ACTCCGCCAAGACGCGTGCAAAGTCGCCCAATTTCACGATCTCTGGCGCGTAAGGGAGATTTGTCGCAGGATTCAGCGGTCTACCCGTCCCTGATTCTTCGCCCAGCGGATTATTGCCCCAACCACCAGGGGAAATATTGATCAATTCTGTGCTGTTGAGTTGGCTACTTTTACGCAGCAGATCAAAGGCTTCTGACTTGTATTCAGCATCCGTGGCTGTGCCCAATTTCGAAGGCGGGCCAGGATCAATCCAGGGCAGCGATGGGTTCTGGCGCGTGTGGGCAAAGGGAGCAGTCCCCAGCCAGGTGACACCGACGTATTTTTGAATCAGATCTGCCTGCAGTCCGTTCTGAGTGAAGGCAGCATCAAAAGCCAAAGGTTGCCAGCGATTCGGATCAGTACCAAGTGGCACACCTTGGCCTTGGGGCACACCACCCAATAACACAATCATGGGTGGCTGCGGATTGGAGTAAGTGGGGTCGAGGTAGTTGCCAGCCTCGTTTGAACCATCCGTTAGTCCCCAAGCTAGAATCGTCGCGGCGATGCGATTCCCGACAGCTGCCGGGGACGTGCCAATGGTTGTGGTCGTGTTCACATTGTAGCCAAACGTTGCCATTTGTGCGTCGATAGCCGCATTCGTTGCGACGGCACCGGGGCCGCTGGCGAAACGATTCTTTAGCACCCGATATGCCGCGTAGCTGATCGCTTCATGGCGCGCTGCGGGCACATCGGCTGCGGTATCGCGCTCATGGTGAAGGTAGCCGATCGCCGTCGTGTCATAGGCCGCCCATGCATCATACATGGCCGTCGCAACGTGAAACAGATTCCGCGCATGCTTCGGTGGATGCGGCGTATCGACACGAATCGCGTTCAGCAGCCGCTCGTTCCAGATTCTCGCAACTGATTGTTGAGCCTGAACGGTTGCAGCACCAACCAAGATGGTCACGACGGAAAGTAGAAACCTCATCACTGGATACTCTGGGCTAAAGTTTTAGCAAAGCGCCGACGCCGCCCACTAAAGAACAGGGCCGCCGCAGCAAAGAGGATCATTGCTTGAGGCTCAGGCACAGCAGAGAGACGCAGTTCCGTGCCTGTGTCCGTGCCGCGCACAACCTCATCCACCTCAAACGTTGAAAGGGTGCTCGACCCCGGTTCGATCGGAAAATCCCAGCCGACCGTAGCGGAAAAAACGCCCCACTCCGCCGCAGTCACCGGATCATCCGAACTGAACACCCAGGCATACAACTGGGTGCCTGAAGGCAAATAGGCAGAGTCAATATTGATGATCTGGCCATAGACCGCACCTGGGGCAAAGACGTCATTGATCACGATGTTATCGCCAATCGCACCTGTCTGGGAAATGGTACCTGCGCCGGGGATATTTTCTGCCAACGGAGTGAAGAGTGCGTCCACCGAGGTGAAATCACCGCTGGACTGCACAATCGCCAGATTCTCTGGCGATGAGAGATCAAAGGCACCAATGCGGATCACCGAGCCAGTCGGCAACAGCGAGCCGTCACCAAAGGTGTAGGGACTGCCAGAATTGCTATTCACGGTCACGGACACGGTCCCCGCTGCGGCAGGCAGCGCTAGGAACGCGGCGATGGCGAATAGAAGTGAGGTGCGGGGGAGGTTCATCAGGGTGGTGTGACGGCGGAAAAGCGCACCCGCCAAAAGCAGCGTTCATTACCATTCGGCGCAATAGCCGTGCGCGTCTCGAAATCCGGGTCCGTAGAGGTCACCGTGCTGGCCGCAGTCGTCCACTCTCGGAGGTCCGGCGAGCACTCCGCTGTCACTGCAACGTCTGTCAGATCCAGCGGGACATTGAAGGTGAAGGTAGCACTGCCTGCGCCAGCGGTTTTCGTGAGGCCGGATCGGTTTTTGTCAAAGTGCTGTGGATCGAGTTTCCAGGCATATTCAGCAAGGTTGTGGATCCCGTCGCCATCACTGTCAGCATCAAAGGCCAAAACGGACGGAGCCGCATCCGCAGGGAAGCGCCGCATCCTCCAGTTACCAAACGTATCAGCTGGCGTCTTTAGTTTCAGCACACTCTCGGTAGTAGTGCCCTGCAGTGCGGCGAGTTCACTAGACTGCGTCGCCAGAGATCTCGCGCCCAGCGTGGGAGGCGATAGCCAATCGCTCGCGCAAAAGATGCCCCACTGCGTGGATTCGCGGGGCGTCGCCGCATCGAAGACCCAGACATAGAGTTTTGTGCCCGTCGGTAGATAGTTGGCTGCGATGTTACTGATGGTCCCAAACGCATGACCTGCGGAAGGGAAACCATTGATCCGCAACTGATTCGTCGTATTGCCAGCCTGCACTGGGCTGCCGGCACCACTTGCAGATTCGCCTAGCGGTCGAAACCACGCGTTCAGGGTCGCATAGTCCGTCGTGGAGCGTAGCGTCTCATCACGGGTCGCCTCAGGAAGATTGAAGGTGCCAATGCGCACCAAACATCCGGTGGGAAGCAGCACTCCGTTTTCCTTGGCAAAGGGCCGACCACCCGCGCTGCTCAGCGTCAGATTGCCAGCCATGGTGGTTGCGGCTAGCAGCAAACTGACGGCGACTTGTTTCAAATAGGACATGGAAGTCAGAATTCTCATGGACTCACGGGGACGGGTGCCAAGGTCACTGCTTTTGCGGCATCCACGTTGATCACGACACTCGCTCCCGCCGGCAGCGGCGTGCCTGCCGCACTTTGACCCGTCCCATTAATGAGGTTCGTGCCGTTGCTGAGGTAGGTTCCACCTTGCGCCAATGTTCCTGGCGTTAGGGTGACGAGGGAATCGTTAAAGGCTTGGAGACTGCCAGTGACACCCAACGCACCCAACGACGTCGCCGTTGACAAAGGGTTCAGGGCCCCAGCCAAATTGGGCACACCCGCATTGGCTTTAATTTGCGTCGGAGTTTGCTTCACATACTGCACGATCCCGGTCTTACCAAGCGTCAAAGTGAAGGCGTTGCTGGCGAAGATGACAAAGCCCTGCCCTGGACGAATCACCACATCCGTCGCATCCGCCAGTGAAGCATCGATCCAAGTGTTGCTGACATTGCTATACATGTAGCTCTGCTGATGACCCGATGCATCGAAGAGGCTGATGCTATCCTGGAGAGGGGCAAACCCACCACCGAGGGGCATGATTCCGCCAAGCGTCGCATGGCGACGCAGCACAAAGGCAGTGCCAGCCGACAACCCTGCGGATGCTGGGATCGCTTCCAGCTTCAACGTGTCGGTGGTGTTGGAGATGACGTCGATGGCCAGTCCAGCAGACGTTCCAGACTGCGGTTCCGCATACCAACCGACGAACTGATCAGCGGTCCAACCAGGCGCGTTGAAAGTCACCAAAGCTTTTCCGTCTCCCGAGTCGGCAGAGACTGAGATTGCGTCACCCTCAAAATCATCCGCCGCCACTAGCCCACAAACCCACGCAGAATTTCCCTGCGGCACGGCAACCGAATAGAAGCCTGTGATTGATGAAGTTGCACCGTAGCAAACTGTGCCACCTACCAAAATCGCCAGACAGGCCAGCATGGACGGTCGAAATAAGGTCCCCGGCGCTGCTTTGATGAGGAGTGGCAGAGTGGAGAGCGACATACCGGAAAAAATTGAATGACTATTCGATACGCAAATACCGAATTTTTACATATTCAAATAATAAATCCACAAAAATCGATTTAAAACGTAATTACCATAATAATTCGTCGGCACTCAAATCTGCACACCCCATCAGGTATCCCTGAAGGGCCTCAATGATCTTTCCGCCCGCTTCGCTTTCTGCTTCCAGGGTCTGGAAGCGCTCCTTAGCCTGCGACAGCGACAGGGTCCGCGGTCGCTAAAAACGGAAGAAAGCGTGACTCAAAGCGCTTTGGCACCACGCACTGAATCTCCGCCAGACCATTGTCGTAGTTTTCCTGGAGGACCTTACCTTCCTGATGGGCAAATGCCACGAGGTCCATGCGATCCAGCGGGATCGCCAGATCCATGCGCACCACGCGATCAATCAGCATCTGGTGGAGGCGATGATGCAAATCGTCGATGCCCTGCCCAGTCTTGATGGAGATAGAAACAGCCTCTGGGAACATGCGCTGCAGTTCCGTCAGACGCTCCGCATCAATGAGATCGATCTTGTTTAGCACTAGAAGCATGCGCTTTTCACCCGCCCCTAACTCCGCTAAAACCTCCATCGTCGTTTGATAGAGTTGATCCGCCTGGGGAGAACTGGCATCCAGCACGTGGATGAGAAAGTCTGCCAGGATGGACTCCTCCAAAGTGGCACGGAAAGACTGCACCAGATCGTGAGGGAGATTGCGGATAAAACCGACTGTGTCCGTGACCAAAAGGGCCTGACCATCCGGGAGTTCCAGCCGCCGTGTTGTCGTATCTAGGGTTGCAAAGAGCTTGTCTTCCGCCAGCACGTCAGAACTGGTCAGCAGGTTCAGCAAAGACGATTTCCCCGCATTGGTGTAACCGACAATCGCTGCGTGAGCCACCGCGACGCGGCCGCGCTCCTTCCGCATCGTATCGCGTTGGCGCTTCACTTCTTCCAGATCAGCGCGGAGTTTGTCCAGGCGTTTGTGGGCAAGACGACGGTCCACCTCGAGCTGGGTTTCCCCTTCCCCGCGCGCAGCCTGCGCACCACCACCGCCGGAGCCGCCAGAGGCAGCGCCCCCACCCGATCCAGCGCCACCCCCTTGACGGTCAAGGTGGGCCCACATGCGGGTCAGTCGTGGCAGGGAGTACTCCATTCGGGCCAGTTCCACCTGGAGCCTAGCCTCCCGCGTCCGTGCCCGCATCGAAAAGATGTCCAGGATCACTTCGTGCCGGTCGATCACGGATTTTTCTGCTTCCGCTTCCCAGGCGCGCTGCTGCGCTGGAGTCAGTTCATTGTCAAAAATGATGCAGTCCGCCCCCTGCTGCTTAGCCAGTTCCATCAGTTCCTTGGCCTTCCCTTTGCCGACGAGGTAGCGGGGATTGTATTCGCGGACATTGACCAGCTCCGCCGTAGTAACGCTGATGCCGAGCGTGTTGACGAGTTCCTCGAGCTCATCCAGCAACTCCTCCGCCTTACCCATCTCACGACGGTCAAAGTAGGCACCGATTAGCAGGGCAGTCTCAACTTGGCTGGGTTTTTCCCGAACATCAAACATCACTCACCATAGAGGCGCTACGCGGCATTGCCAAGAGGCACAAGTTGCCTGCCACCAAAATGCGTGCAAAGGAGTGCTCAATGATGTCCGCCGTCGCCCGCCAATTTCTCCGCCAGATCCTACCCTTGCTCATCGCCTGCGGGACACTGGCCAGCTGCCACTATACCGATTCCCAGGGCATGCCAGTCGAACTCTACGAGTCCGCCGAAGGTGAAGCCGTCGTCCGCCAGCTCCTCAAAGAGCTGCCAGACCCCAATCCAGGTGTGCCCAAAAGCCACGCCATCGTCTTGGGCGAGCTTGGCGCACGGGGAGATTACAAAGCGGCATCTGTCGCCTTCATCAAACGATTCGCGGACACAGGCCTGCGCATCATCAGTGCGGACGTTCTCTCCCCCAACGGCCCAGACGCCACCATTGTCGATCCTGAACAACACGTCGCCGCTTACGTCCTGCAGATTCGACTCATGAAGCAAATCGACGCCAACACCTGGGATGTCGAGACGGGTTGGTCCTACAAAAAATTGTTCGAACGCCGCCGCTACCGGGTGGAACAAAAAGACGGCAAACCCGTGGCCACCTTCGTTGAGCACATCGACGGCAACTGGCCTCCCGCGAAGTAACTAGCTAGGGCCCACAGACATCGCACGCCCCAGCACCTCCATGCTGGCATTGCCACCGCTGAGGATGCAGGCCACACGTTTCCCCTGCCACTGATCACGCTGCTTTTTGAGGGCAGCGAAAGCCAGCGCTCCCGATCCTTCCACAAGGTTGTGCGTTCCCTCGATCAACTCGCGCATCGCCGTCAGCGCCTCATCATCGGTGACGGTGACGACATCCTCAGCATGTCGGATCACCTGCGCTAGAGCATCCTCGTTCGGCCTGCTGCACGCGACGCCCTCTGCGACGGTGGTGCTGCTGCTCTGCGTCATCAAGCGCCCACTTTGGAACGACAAGGCATAAGCTGGGGCGTGGGCAGACACCACGCCGATGATCTTCGTCTTCAGACTCAAGGCCTCCCGTGCCGCCGCAATCCCACAAAAGCCCGAACCTAGGCCGATGGGCACAAACACGACATCAATGTCCGGCACGCTGCGAAACATCTCCAGACCGTAAGTCGCCACCCCACGGACGAGCCAAGGATGAAAAGAAGGCACCGCATGAAGGCCCTCAGCGGCGGCGATCTCCCGCGAGTGCTCCAGCGCCTCTTGGAATTCCCTCCCGTGCTCGACCAGCTCCGCTCCCAAGGCCCGCATCGCGGCATTCTTCGCCGGGTTGTTGCCTTCTGGCACCACGATCACGGCACGCAATCCATTGCGCCGCGCCGCCCAGGCGATGGACTGACCGTGATTCCCCGTCGATGCAGCGATGACTCCACGCGGCGCTGGGGAGGCACGGTTCAGTTCATCCATATAGACTAATCCACCGCGAATTTTGAAGGCACCCACTGGCGTGTGATTTTCATGCTTCACCCAGAGCTCGCATCCAAGCCCCGCCTCCAGCAATGGCCAGCGGTAGGTCGGCGTCTCCCGAATCAACGGGCGAATCAGAGCCTTCGCTGCTTCAATCTCAGACAAGGATGGGAGCGCAGTCATGCGGCATCGCTAGACACGAAGTCCCGCCAAGGCAAGCCTGGGAATCGCATTGGACGGAAAGCAGGGCAGAGCGGCCCAAGGCAACAAGCATTCAAGGTCATCGGCCCCACGGTGCCAGGAATGGACAAAAATAGCCCATTCAAGAAATTCGGACGGCAGGTTAATTGCGTACGCAAAGGATGGCCCCTACAGATTCATCCGCCATGATCAACCGATACCTCTACCTCCTTTTATCCCTCACCTGGAGCCTCGCTTCCGCTCAACAATCCATGGCGGATGATGCTGATGTTACCGTTCTCCCGCCCGTCATTGTCACCGCTACCCTTTCCGATGAGGAACTGCTTGAGGTCCCCTACACCGTAAGCCGTGTGGACGCACAGCGGATCCAGGAACTGATGCCTCAGAGCCTGTCTGGCGCATTGGTCAACACTCCAGGAGTGATGCTTCAGCAGACTGCTCACGGCCAAGGATCGCCCTTCATCCGTGGTTTCACGGGCTTCCGCAATCTTGCCCTCATCGACGGCATACGTTTAAACAATTCAGTGTTTCGCGATGGCCCAAACCAGTATTGGGGCACCATTGATGCAATGAGTCTGCAGTCCATTGAGGTCGTAAAGGGTCAGGGCTCAGTATTGTTCGGTAGCGATGCTGTAGGCGGGGTGGTGAATGCGTTCACCAAGGGGCCCGTCTATCGCAGCCCCACAGCACCCACTGCCCCAGCAGGTGCCAAATCCGCCAAAGGTGTGCAGCCGCAGCCCGAGGTTCCCGCCGGACAGTATGTGACGGGTAATTTGGCAGCCCGGTATGCCACGGCGGAAAATAGCTGGATGGGACGCATGGAAGCCAGTCTGAGCGAGTGGGAAAAGTACGGTCTGTTTGTCGGAGTGACAGGCCGAACGTTTGGTGACATCGAGGCCGCTGATCTTGGAACGCTGCCCAATACGGGCTACGATGAGCTAGGGATAGATGTGAAGCTTGAGTACTTCCTAGACCCAGATACGAAGCTAACAGTGGCACACAACGACTTCCACCAGCAGGATGTCTGGCGCACTCATCGGACGATCTATGCAGTGCCATTTGCTGGCAGCGAGGTGGGATCGGAACTGGAGCACTTCTTTGATCAAGACCGCTACCTCACCTACATTCGCCTCAATGGAAAGGTGGAGTCTTCCTGGCTGGACCAATACCAGATTACGATCTCTCACCACCTTCAGTCTGAGGAGCGCTTTCGGCGTCGCTCCGGGGGCAGGACCGATGTTGAGGGCTTCGACGTGAACACCTGGGGAGCGTCTGTGGATTTACAGAGCGCCTCCCCGCTGGGAGATTTATCCTATGGCGGCAGCTATTACTATGATGACGTCGCAAGTCATCGCCTGTCGCACTCCGGTGGACAGACCACCAAAGCCATTCAGGGGCCGGTGGGTGACGACTCCGCTTATCATCTGGTGGCCGGCTATCTCCAGGATCGCATTGATCTATCTGACCGCGTGGAATTGATCTTGGGTGGCCGTTACACCCATGCAGAGGCGGACGTGGGTCGCGCTGAAGATCCTGTCTCCGGCAAGGTGATCAGCGGCAGTGATTCCTGGGATGATGTCAGCGGTAGCGCTCGTGTACAATGGACCCTCGATCAGCAGCGCAGCTGGCGTGTTTTTGTGGGGTCTTCCCAGGCTTTTCGAGCACCCAACCTGTCTGATGTATCTCGATTCGATATCGCCCGTTCCGATGAGATCGAAGTCCCAGCCGCCGGACTCAATCCGGAAAAATTCCTCAGCTCGGAGGTGGGAGTCAGCTGGGAGGGCGAACATAGCAGCCTGAGTCTGGCCTATTTTTACACCGATATTCAGGACATGATCGTCCGCACACCGACGGGTCGTATCGTCGATGGCTCGCGCGAAGTCACTCGCACCAACGGTGGGGACGGCTACATGCAGGGGATCGAGCTCGGGCTGAATGTGAGCCTCACTGACAACTGGAAGCTTTTTGGAAACTTGACCTGGCAGGATGGAGAAGTGCAAGGGTTCCCCACCTCCCGCCGCGTGATGGAGGAAGAGGCAATCAGCCGTCTCATGCCATTGACCGGACTGGCGGGCCTACGTTGGGAGAGCGATTCACAGCGCTATTGGCTCGAGGGCACGGTGCAGATGGTGGATGATGCCACCCGTCTCAGCAGCGGTGACCGCGGTGATACGCAGCGCATCCCCCCTGGTGGCACACCTGGCTACACCGTGGCGACTGTTCGCGGTGGTTGGCAGGCAACCGATGCGCTGACTTTGACCGCAGGCATCGAAAACTTCACCGACGAAGCCTATCGCGTCCACGGATCCGGGGTGAATGAGCCCGGTATCAACTTCATCTTTGGGGCCAAGCTTAGCTTCTGAAGAGCGGATTTTGGCGTGGACCGTCAGGCGAACGGACGGTTCACGCATACCCGATTTGATTGTTGCAGAAGCAATGGGGAACCGCCCTTCTCAGAACACCCCTGCTGCTTTTCGTCCGACCCAAAACACACCCATCAGCAGGACCAGAATCCCAGCCCACAGCGGATGCGCCCAGAGCTGGAGGCGACGCTCGATGAGTTCGGGCTCAGGGAGTTTGGCGATGGCTTGCACAATGCTCTGTGGGTCGAGTGTCTCCAGCACTTGTCCTTTGGTCAGTTGGGAAATCTCTCGCAACACCTCCGGGCGTGCAGGTTGGCCGCGGCGCTCTTTGGTGGTGCCTTGCACGGAGATCGTTGTCTCCAGCGCAGTGCCAGCTTCGGTGCAGGTGAGGCGCACCCGATAGTCTCCGGGCTCTTGGGGGGCAAAGGTGCCATTGAAGAGGCCCCAGGCTTCTTCACCTGCTGGATTGAGGCGGACGCTGGCGGTTTTTCCTGAAGGGGCCACGAGTTGCGCGATGACGGCCCCATCGCGCAGAGGTTCCCCTGTCAGGCTCATCACGTTCGCATTCAGCGTCAGCGTGCCGCCAGTGCGCGGACGATCCGGTGCATAGAAGAGGCGCATCTTATCCCCTTGCGCCATGTTGCGCTGGTAGGCCATCCAGCGCGCCACCTGTCCCCAAAAGCGATAGTGGTATTTGTCCTCCACCCCGCGCCGCCAGCGCCAGGCACCATCTGCACCCATGAAGAGGATCTTCCCGGCACCGTAGGTCTTGGTGACAATCAGCGGGATGCGACCAAATCGATTCGTCTCTGTGCCATGCGTGGCGAGAACCTCCGTGCCAGCCTTGGCTCTCAAGGCGGGCGCATACCACTGAAAGCCGGGCAGCGTGGACCAGATTCTGGCACTGGCTTCATCCGTATCCTCCAGCTTCGTTAGCAGTGATCGCGTGCCGGACTCCGTCAGCACAAAACGGCCCGGCTGCACCGTTCCCCAGCCGCGTGGTTGGGCCTCATCCACCACAACAGGCAGCAATTCGGTGAGCGGTGTTTGCAAGAGAGACATCTGATTCCCCCGCAGCCCCGGCAGAAAGACCAGCCCGCTCGCCTGATCCCGCACGAGCTTCTGGATGGCCGCGCATTGCTCCGCGCTTAGCTGGTTCTTTTCCACCCCCACATCGCCGAGGAAGATCACATCGTAACGGGTCAAATCTTCGTCCTTCGGAAAAGCGGCGAGATAGCCACGACCCGCGCCCGGCTTACCCAGATCAGGATGAAAGAGCAGCGTATTGACTTCGACGCCTGGATCGCGCTCCAGCGCATTGCGCAGGTAGCGGTATTCCCAGCGCGGAAAGCTTTCGATGACGAGCACGCGCAGCTGTTCTTTGCGGATATCCAGCGGCGCTTCGATGTGGTTGTTGTCCGTATTGCGCTCTCCGCCCGTCGCAGGGACGGTCAGCGTCAGCCGCACCTGGCCTGGATCTGCGGGCCGCCAGACGATCACGTCTTGCAATCGACTCATCGCGGGGAGGGTGGCCTCCTGCGTGATGGATTCGCCCGTGGAAGTATCCATCTTCAGTGTCACCACTTCATCACGCGGCAGGAAACTATCGATCGCGAAGGGAATGCGCAGGGGCTTGCCTGCGACGGCAAAGGTCGGCACATCAAAACTGACCAGCTCGACATCGGGCAGACGAGATTCGCTGCCCATCGGCACCGAAAACACCGGCACACCGCGCATCCGCAGCCGAGTCGCGGCCAGCGCTGGAGATTCACCTGTATTCCGATCCCCATCACTGAGCAAGACGACCGCCGAAAGGCGCGGCTGGTTTTCCATCAGGCTCAGCAGGGCCGCATTGATATCGGTGCCCTCCTCGGGTGGCTGATCGCTGGATGAAAAGGGCTCGATCACCACGTCCATGCGCTTTTTCAGCGATTCCCAGAGCTGTGGCTGGATCAGCGGCTGCGCAGCTTCCGCACGCGTTTTCGCGGAGGCATTGGGCTTGGTGGCATCAATGACATCGCGTGTGTCCATGCTTCGCGACACGTCGTGCAGGATCGCCAGGGTTGGCTTGCTATCTGGCTTGAAGGTCTCTTTCCACTCCGGCTGGTTCAGCGTGATGGCGATGCCTGCGCAGATGAGCACACGCAAAAGCTCCAGCCAACCAATCGCAGCCCGATAGCCACTGCGCTGCCAGCCAATGAAGGCCAAAATCATCACCAGCAGCACAAACCCGACTGACACCGCGATGGAAAACGGGGTGTGAGTGAAGACCAGGGTTTGTTCAGCAGGAGTCACAGGTTAGGGAAGATGTTTGTTCGGTTCGTTGTCCATCAGTTAGGTGACAGGCACGACGGTTTCAGGGCGCTTCGCCGGGATACAGAGCAGCGCCTCCAGCACCATGGCTGCCGCCATCAGCATGAGAAAGGTGCGCCAAATCTCGCTGGTCACACTGCGACCTTCCTGGAGGTTGTCCTCCAGATAGCGGTAGTCCAGCCCGGCAAAAAGTTCATCCACCGAGGTCTTAGCCAGCACCTGTGGCGAGTCCTCACTGGCCGCACGATTGAGCGCGACCATGAGTTCCTTCCCCGGCTTGCCGTCTGCGGCGGGTTTCTCATACACGCCCGCGCTCAGCGCACGCTCAGCCACCGCGTCTGCCATTTCCTCTTGGTCCAGTCGCTTCCAGGCGGCGGGATCGCTGCCCAGCGCATTCAATGCAGCGACGCGTTGCTGAGCCAGGCCCAGCCCGAGCGCGCCGTCATTGAGCAAACGATGCAGCAGCGCGAACATCACCACCCCATCGCGAGCCAGACTTGACGAGCCGGGGCTTGGCAAGGTGGTGAGGAAGTAGGCCGCATTCATCCCATCCGCAGCGCAGCGAACCAGCAGCGGCGTATTTTCTCCCAGCCGGGCCAAGGGCACCGCCTCGCCCGTCAGACTGCGCCAGCGACTCACCTCCAGCTCGCCGACAGGCAGTGCGGTGCCAGCACGTGTGTTGGCCAGGGGACCTGCATCATTGCGCCACCACTCAGGTGTGGCGGCTTTCCCAGAATTGCCGGTTTTCCAGTCGCCCCATTGCAGCCCCAGCAGCTCATCGCCACCATTCGTTTCCGGTGGGAGAAAAAGGACCCTGCGGCCAGCTTTGACCTGGTCCACCAACTGCTGCGCCAAAACATCGTCCGCCTTCGGCAGCGCTGCCTGCCAGATCAGCAGACCCGTCTCCGTCCACGGAATCTCTGCGGCGCGTGCGGATGGCAAAATGCTGGCGGCATACTTGCGCGCCGGATCCATCGCCGCCTGGAGCGCTGCCTGCAGGGGTTCCGCGACCTCCGGCTGATCGGAGACAATCACGCTCTTCAAGACAGGGGGCTCGTCGAACACAAAGTGGCTCATGTTATCCGATGGGCTCGAATCCGCTGGCAGTTCCACCCGCCCCCAACCGCGCTTCACCCTTTTATCGATGGGGATCGACTGCGCCTGTAGCAGCAGTTGCGTGTCCTTCAGTTCCGCCTTCAGGCTGCTGCTCACGCCGTTCACCACCACCCGCAAATCCAGAGGCAGAGGCTGGGCGTCCACATCCTGGCGGGTGATGCGAATATCAAGAAGCAGTTCCGCCCTCTCCGCAGTCTCGCGCCGCACGACACGCTCGACATTGATCGCCAGATTCGCTGGCGCGGTCTCAGGATACCCGAGCACCTGAAAGCGCACCCCAGGCAAGGCCGCGAAGCCACTGCGCAGCGCCTCCCAGCGGCCACCCGCTGAGTCCCAGTCCGTTTGCCGGAGATCGCTGACCACCCACACATCGGTGCGCCCCGTCTGATTGGCCGTGATGTAGTCCAGCCCCGCCTGGAGCAGCGCAGGCACATCCGCAGCCGTCTCCGTCTCAGCCGCCTGGGGCAGGTCCAGGAGCCCATCCGCTTTTTCAAAGGCCTCAGGCTTCAGCGTCGCGCTATCGATCAAAACCAAGCGCGACCGCGTGCCATACGCATCCTTGATCGCTGCGGTCAGATTGCGCAATCCTGCCAGACGCTTACTGACACCCGTCGTCAAATTTTGCTGCTCCATGGAGGCGCTGCGATCCAGAAGGATGATCACCGAATCAGGCGCACCGCCCGTGAGCCCCAACAGCCCGCCAGCTAGGGGGCGCGTCACGACAAAAATCATCGCCGCCACGGCCAGCACCCGCGCAGTGAGAATGAGGATCTGCCTCAGGCGAGACAGGCCCTTGTTCATCTTCTGCGCCGCCAGCAGAAACATCATCGCCGCCCACTTCACCACCCGGCGACGATGCATGTGGATCAAGTGAATGATCACAGGCAGCAGCGCGAGCGGAAGCGCGAGGAGGAGGATGGGCTGGAGGAAGCTCAAGGGCTAAGTAGTAAGTGCTAAGTAATAAGTGATCAGAGCCACCGGGAGCCAGACCCGCTCCGTCCGCGCCCCCACAGGAGTCCTATCCCTCACATAAGTCCTATCAAAAACGGCGACCATCACTTCCGCCCCCCTCTTTTCTGCAATCTTGACAGCAAGAACCGGGCGAGCACGTCTTCGTAGCTGTCACTCAGCATGGCTCGATGGTAGTCAGCCCCGGTCGTGCGGATCACTTCGTCCATCTCAGTGAGGTAATTGCGAACGACCTCCTTGTAGCGGGACGCAATGAGAGAGGGATCTGCCAGCACTGTCTCGCCACCCTCCATGTCTTCAAATCGGGCCGGGCGGTCGAAATTAAAGTCTAGCTCGATGGGATCAATGAGATGGAACAGAGCGATGTCGTGCTTGCGAAAGCGCAGATGCTGCAGCGCGCCCTTCAGCTCCGCAGGTTGCACAAAAAAATCGGAGACTACCACTACCAGGGCACGTTGGGAGATTTGTTCCGCAGCCTCGTGCAGAGATTCCAGAATCGTCGTCGCCCCCTTCGGCTGGAGTTGCCCCAATTGGTCAAGCACCAGACGCAGATGCGCGGCACCACGCTTCACCGGGATCTTTTTCCGGTGATCCGCACCCACACCCCACACGCCCACCGCATCCCCTTGCTGAGCCGCTAGGTAACCCAAAGTTCCCGCCAACCGCCGAGCGAAGTCCATGCGCGCCGTCCCACCATTCGGTCCCGCATAGCCCATGGAGCCACTGGCATCCACGATGAGAGCCAGCCGCAGGTTTGTATCCGCCTCAAATTCCTTGATATAAAAGCGATCCGTCCGCCCCCAGGTCCGCCAGTCAAGGCGGCGGGTATCATCCCCCGGCACATACTTGCGGTATTGGGCGAACTCGATGGAAGACCCACGCACCGGGCTGCGATGCCGTCCAGACACCCCACCCAGCATCGCCTGCCGCGCATTCAGCGGCAGCGCCAGCAGCCGGCTCAGCACGGCAGGCTCTAGGATGGACGGGGATGGAGTTGGGTCTGGCATAGCTCAGATGGGTGCAAAACGGGCAGGTTCGGCTAGCCCTCCTTCCGCAATTCCTCTACCAGACGCTTCGCCACCGTCAGACTCGTGACCCCCTCGGACTCCGCCGTGAAGGTCGTCATCACCCGATGGCGCAGCACAGGCTCTGCCACCGCCGCGATGTCCTCCATGCGGACCATGTAGCTACCCAGCAGGGCAGCACGCGCTTTTGCCCCGAGGATGAGATACTGCACCGCGCGCGGCCCTGCGCCCCAGCCGACCAGCGGCTTTAGCCAGGCAGGCGCATCGCCGCTGGCAGGTCGGGTGCGGCGCACCAGATCCACCGCAAAGGCGTAAATATGATCCGGCACCGGCACCCGACGCACCAGCGACTGGTAGGCCAGCACCTTTTCGCCATCCAGGATGTGGTTCAGCGTCGCCATGGCGGCACCCGTCGTCGTCCGCGCGATGGCGATTTCCTCCTCACGGCTCGGGTAATCGACCCCGATCATGAACATGAACCGGTCCAGCTGCGCCTCTGGCAGCGGGTAGGTGCCCTCTTGCTCGATGGGGTTCTGGGTTGCCAGAACAAAGAACGGAGAGTCCAGCGTGTAGGTGCGCCCAGCCACCGTCACGCGATGTTCCTGCATGGCCTCCAGCATCGCCGCCTGCGTCTTCGCCGGGGCGCGGTTGATTTCATCCGCCAGCACAATGTTCGCAAACACCGGGCCCTTGGCGAACTCGAACGAGCGCTTTCCAGCCCCCTGATCTTGGAGGATGTCCGTGCCCGTGATGTCCATCGGCATCAGGTCGGGCGTGAACTGGATGCGGCTAAAGCTCAGAGACATCGTCTCCGCCAGCTTGCTGATGAGAAGCGTCTTCGCCAAACCCGGCACCCCCATCAGGAGCGCATGGCCGCGAGCAAACAGGCAGATGCAGAGCTGCTCGATCACGTCCTTTTGGCCTACGATGACCTTGCCCAGCTCAGCAGCCAACCGATCATAGGCACCTCTCAATTCATCAATGGCGGCCACATCGTCTGCGGGCAAGGCAGCAGCATTGGGCTCGACAGCGGCGGGGGATGTATTTTCAGACATTCGCTGAAAAGCTAACAAAGATCATCAGAACAGGAAAGCGATGTTTCGGGAATCGTTAGGGGCCTTGCTAAACGTGGAATGGAAGGCCAAACGAATTTGGAGGGGCGCAGGTGACTCTAATCTACTGGAGGATAACCCAGAGGGATACAAGCTCGCCTTGAGTCTGTTTGCGTTCAATTCAACTCAACTCAGCCCAACCTTAAAATGATTCAAATCGTTCTTGCACAGTTTAAGAGCATGTCCATCTCACCCTTGACCAACGTGAGTCAGATCTAGCGTTCTCGGCGATCTACCCGTCCCGTAGCCCCCCAACGCGACCCCTCACCAATTCCAGCCAGCCATGGACTACTACCCCAGACTCTGCAGCGAAATCTATCTCTGGTGGAAGAATCTCCACGATAGCTTTGACGACATGGGTCCCAAGATGGGGCTGACTGCCGGGGAGATCGCTGCCGCCAAGGCGCGCGCAGCCAGCGTGCTCGTCAGCAAATGGATGCCGTCCATGCGGCGGAAAGCGCCCTTAAGAGCGCACGCTCCGCGAAGAAGGCCACGATCCGCAACAGCGCCCGCAACAGGAATACCCTGCCTGCGGTGCCGAGGGTAGGCTACAGCTCAGCCTCAAGCAGCCTGCCTTTGATGCCGATCATTTCAAGCCCACCCTGCGCGCCCGCATCGTCGGCAAGCGGGTGCGCATCACTTATACGAAGGGCCGGTGTGATAGCGTCATCGTCCAGAGCCGGCTCAGCGGCACCGCAGAGTGGACCACCGTCGGCCACCCCAGCGACACCGTCACCATCCTCGTCGGCAGCTGACCTGGGGGGGCGCGGACGGAAGCTTATGACCCGTGGCCAGCTATATCCCCAGATGGTTTGCCGCTAGACGTCTTTCAGCGTCCCGTGCCCAAGAGCCAGTCCATGCAATCCGCTTCAGTTTGGAGGAAGAGGATTGCCTCCCCAAAGGCCAGCAGCTTTTCCTCATCCAACTGCCGGACGAGCGGTTCTGCTTTTTGGAGGATGAGCGGAAACTTCCGCTGGATCTGCCGCAATGCCAAAACAGCCCCCATCTCCTGACGGCCTTCCTGACGACCTTCCTGACGACCTTCCTGGCGGCCTTCTAAGCGGAGTTGTTGGGCTAAGGACATTGCGTTCTGGCGGGTCGCGGGGTTCTGAATGTGACGAACCTTCGTCATGAACTGGTTTTTGTCAATGTCTGCCGCCAGGATGTAGCGCAGCAGGAACTCAAACACGGGCAGCGGCACCTGGGTGATGAGCGACTCGTCCCAAACGGCGTCGTTGAGTAGCTGGTCCACTCTCTCTGCCTTTAGCACCCGCAGGATGAGTATGCCTGCGGGTGTGCCGGGGAGCGATTCAAAGGGCATGTCTGCCAGTTGCAACATGCCAAAGGTGAAATCTGGAATGTAGGGGCGCAGAATTTCTGCTTCTTCTTCCGGTAGATCCAACAGGCTGTCGAACCGCTGGGAAACCTCCCACTTCCTGGCATTTTGCGCCAAAACGCAGGAAAGGATGACGGGCAATCGCTCCCCTGGATGCTCTTTGAGAAAGGCGTCCCAAATGCGGGTCTTGTAGATCAGGAGCCGCAGAGCCATCAGGGGATCGTGGCTGGATTGGTGCTCGAAAAGCAGGTGAAACCGGCACGGTTTGCTGGAGAAAGTCGTGGCAAAGAGCAGATCCGTCTGGGTTTTGCGGAACTGGGAGTCGATGAAGGAACCGCTCTGAAGTGACAGGGCAGACCAATCAATGCGCGCAGCGATTTCGGCAGGGACCTGTGTCTTGAGGAGGGCGGCCGTGTTGACGGGATCACTAAACCCATGGACAAAAAGTTTGTCGTGCGGTTGATGGAGATCGTCGTCGTCTTCAGGCATCTGATTTGGAAAATGGATGGCAGATTGAGCGGTCACAAGTCGAAAGTGCTGGGCGCATCTTGTGCGAATTGAAGCGACCGTTTGAGCTTGAGGTTGCCATACCCTGGCAAGTTGCGCCATCATTCGGGCATGATCCGATTTTTCATCCCGATAGTCTGTGCGGTAGCGGTGGGTGCCTCCTTTGCTGCGGATGGTGCCAAGCCAAGCGGTCCTGCGAAGGCCGCACCGTCCAAAAACGGCCCGAAGTTTAAGTCCGTGAAACCGAGCACACCGGCTGGCTTTACGCTGAAGACACTGCTCGTCGAAAAGCACCCTGAACATGATGTGGAGCTCTATGTGTATGTGCCAGATAAGGACGGGGTGTTTCCCTGCATCCTGGACATCCACGGTGGGGGCTGGAAGGCGCGTCAGGTGGAGGCCGACAAGCCGATGATGGAGCGTCTCGCACAGCGTGGGTTTGTGACGGCCTTGGTGAGCTACCGCCTTTCCACCGAGGCAAAGTATCCGGCGGCCTTGCATGACTGTAAGGCAGCCCTGCGCACTTTGCGCGCCCACGCAGCGGAGCTGAAGCTCGATCCAGAGCGCATCGGCTGCATGGGTGGATCTGCGGGCGGGCATCTTTCGGGACTGGTAGCGATGACGACAGGTCTTGATGCCATGGAAGGGCCGGGGCCGAACAAGGAATTCTCCAGCGCAGTGAAAGCCTGCATCGTCATGGCGGCGACTCAAGACCTGGTGGCCTCCTTCAAAGACAAACCGCCTGCGGAAGGTGCCGTGCTATTCTTCGGCGCATCTTATGCTGACAATCCAGCCCCGTACAAAGAGGCATCCCCCATCGAATACGTCCGCGCCGGAGTGCCGCCGACGATCTTTATCGAGGGTGAAAAAGACTCGCTCAAGGTGGGTCGCGCCGAGATGATGTCAAAGCTGACGGCACTGGGGATCGAGACGGCTGTCCATACCTTGAAGGATGCCCCCCATCCGTTTTGGATGAGCCAACCTTGGCTGGATGAGACGGTGGAGATCGCCGACGCCTTTTTCAAAAAGCACCTGGGCAAGTGAAGTGTTCGTCATTCACCGCTTGCGCCCATCAAAACGCCCGCCTCTAATGGCTGTGAAATGCCCCATTTCTCGCTTGCCGCAGGGTGTGGAAATGGTTAAACAACGCCCGTCGATCACCGACCGTGCAACTTAGACCAAAACCATGAAATCCATCCTCGCCTCCCTGCTGCTCGTAGCAGTCACCACCTTTGCCAATGCAGGTTCCCCTGTGGCGAAGAACCCCAAAGCCCCAGTGGCCCCGATGCCGGCTCCCGGCTGCGACCCGATGAGCTACAGCTACATCGAGCCCGGCTGGCTGCATCTGGACAACAACCTCGGTACCGCTGACGGTGGTTACGTGGACCTGAGCTATGACATCGGCCATAACCTCTTCCTCGAAGGCACCGCCAACTACCTCGGTGGCGACTTTGACTACCAGGAGTACGGCGCTGGCATTGGCACCTACTACGCGATCACCGATCGCTTCCACCTCGTTGGCAGCACCGGCTGGGCATACACGGACGTTGATCCAGGCTCTGCCACGAACGAGTGGTACGTTGCTCCTGGCTTCCGTTACCAAATCACCTGCAACCTCGAGCTCTATGCGAAGGCTTACCTGCATGTGACTGAGGACGATACCTCGTGGACCGGCGGCGCTGGCCTTGTCTACAGCGTCTGCAAGAGAGCGGCCCTCACCACAGGCTACGCCATCGGCGAAGACGATGAGTGGTCCGTGCAGGCAGGCATCCGCATCAATCTGTAATCAGCCCCGCTGATTTCGTCCTTAGACCAGCCAGTATGCCTCGTGCAGCTGGCTGGTTTTTTTTGCCTGGATCAGCGCCGACGATAACCGCGTAGCTTCATGAGCGTGCTGGCCACGGCGGCAAACGCCAACACAGCAAAGGAGATCCTCAAAGCGGGATTCCCAAAGACATCCTGCGCCAATTGGTTTTGGGCAAGAGGCACCGCCGCAAGCTGGCGCGCTTCTTCAATGCCTGTGTCATACATGAACTCTGGCTCCAAAGCAGAGAACTCCACCTCTGTCACACTCTTGCCCTGCTGATAGAGAGCCTGGATGGTCAGCATGTCATTCGGCCCGTGAAAAAAGTCGATGCCCAGCCAAACATCTGCAATCGGCTTATCGCTATCCCGCACAAAAAACAAATCCACGTAGCGGCCTGCCTGGTCAGCAATCGCTACGTCGGCGCTTGGGTCGGGCCAGATGCAGTGAAACGGCTTGTTAGAGCCGAGATCCGTATCGTCACCATTCACTGCCACGAGGACTTTCTCGCGGAGGATGCCCTCGATCACAGGGATGACGGCATCGAGCTCTGCCTTCGAAATTGCACCATTTTGATCGGTATCGATTTCGGCAAAGCGCTGAAGCGTGAGCAGATTGAAGGTCAGCCGGAACTCCACCCGATGCGCGCTGACATCGATCTTCAAATGTCCGATATCCGCCGGATGGGCATGAACCTCACGCGCGCCCATACCCCACAGAGACAGCGCGACCAAAGTGGAACGAGCGCTCAGAATCCTCATTGCAGCGTGATCCACATCGGCGATGCCCACACCAATTCGCCATTGTCCTGCTCCCCACGGACGTAGTAGTAGCAGGTCTTGCCCGCCACCGGCTTGGGATCAGTCCAGGTGAACTGCACCTCCTTCGTGCCAGGAGTCGTGATGCTGACTTCTTCGTTGTCTTTCACGATCACGACCCGTGAGAGCGGGGTGGTGCCGATGAGTTTGATGTCAATCGACGGTGCACCTTTGACGGTGAATTCATCCCCCATCATCATGCGCTGACCGTCAGAAGCGGTGCAGCGAGTCTCCGCGATGATGTTATCCGTAGCGCCATAAGTGTGGCGTTTCTTCATCGCTGCCAGGATGCCCTCACGGGTGGATTCCTCCGCATAGATCATCGCGTAACTGATGTGCGTGCTGCCATGGTCGCTGCTGCTCTCAAAGCTAAACTTCACGCCCTTCAGGAGAGCATTGCAGATGAAGCCCGCAGGTTCCCAACCGCCAATCGCATCCTCCGCCGTGGGACAACGTGGGCAGCCAGGATACTCGTAGTTTTGCCGAGCCCCCTGGTACACTTCCACCATCGGCTCCACCTCGGGATCATTGTTCCGCCAGTCGGTGCCCATCGTGCCGACACTGGTGTGCGATGCGCAGACGCCGCCGAATTGATGCAGGTATTTGTAGAGCATCGCAGTATCTGGAGCGGGCTCAAAAACACGCGGATCACTGATGGGCAGACGTGGCAGTGTGCGCACGCCACGCTGGGCAAAGACCACATTGCGGTGACCTTCAGGATAACTGACGCTGCGCTCGTAACTAAACATTGGCGTGAAGTGATCAGGCACCATGAAGGCATCCGTCGTCTTTTGTGTCAGCCACCAGGAGTATTCGCGGCCGTTGCCGTTGTCGTGATCCCCATTGCCCAGCCAGTCCATGCCTGCCGCATCAATGCCATAGCGCCACATGTCCTCCAGCGGGCCATCGCCGCCGCCATCGCCGCTGATCTCTGTGTGACGGTGAAACTCACCGCGCAGGATGCGCAATTCTTTACCCTGGTAGTCACTGCGGAAACCGCGAATCGCCACCAACTCCGCACGCTCCGCCTTGGTGCGAGGAGACGGTAGCGGATTGTCAGTAGGAGGCATTGCACAAACCTTCAACACAACCGCAGCAGCTGCCCCGGCGGGGTTTTCCAGCCTTGAAAAATACACATCATTGTCAAAGGGGTCCATACTTGCATCGAGCGCTGCATTGCCTCCTTTGCCTTTGGGACTCTTTGCGGCATTGAACTCCGACATGCGATCGATGCGGTGGTCAGTCGCGTGGGCGACGAAGACACCCAGCTTTCCAGCGCCCAGCGCAGGTAGATTGTAGATCAAATTTTCTGAGTGGGGTAAGAAGATCGGCCCCACCCAATGATCCCCGTCCAGATAGGCCGCCGCCGTCACCCACACGGAGCCAAGCGCCCCACGAGAGTTATTCTGCCGGGCACGGACAAAACACCACACGCGCCCATCCTGCCCGCAAACCAGTCTGCCCAAGTTATTATAGACGCCCCAAGTCTTAGCCTCCGCGTGCTTGCCCGGCGCACCTTTGCGTTGCGCTGGGGACAGGTAGGCTGCGGACGCAATCGGGTCGTCTGCCTCAGGACTGACAGGCGGTGCACCGCGATCAAAGCGCGCTGCGGAGAAAGCCTTGGCCGTAGGCAAAGCTGCGGTCAGATCCCCAGCGGGCTCCTGCCAAGAGCCGTCCTTCCATACGGCGATACCAATCTGCCGATCACGATAGAGTCCGATGCCATCGGAGCCATCGTAAGCGCCCCAATCCTTGCCCCAGGTGGCACCGCTCTTTTCCCACGCAAGCCACAGAGCACCCGCTTGATCGTAGCTTGCCGTCACTCGCGCTTCGTAGAGGGACGAGTTCGCCACCGGTTGTGGCGCAGGGGCAGTCATGTCCGCATTGTATTCACGCATCCAGACATCGTAGTCTCCTTTGTCATAGCAATCCCACGCGATGCTGACCTTACCACCTCCCTCGCGCACATCCGCCGCGATGGCTGGGTTCCAGCAATTCGTCGTATTGGCAGAAACGGTTTGAACCTCCCCCCATTTGCCACCTACCAGCACACGAGCGGCAATGTGAAAGTGGCCGTTCTTGGCAGCCATCCAGCTCACCCACACTCGACCCTTGGCATCTGCAGCCGCCACCGGGCTAAGGTCGTTGCCTTCGTTCGCAGAGATCTTCTCCACCTCGCCCAGTTTCCCACCCGAAAGATGCCGGGCGAAGATCTCAAAGTTGCCTTCGACTCGCTCGCTCCAAACCACCCAGGCACCGCCGTCGCCATCGCTTGCGACGGCTGACTTGTAAATATCCCGACCCGTCTCCGTCACAGCGATTGCATCGCCCCACTTCCCGCCTTCGCGTGAAGTCACAAAGAGTTGATCCCCGCCCACAGGCTTGGCTAGAAAGGCAAAGTCTTCTGGCGCAGTCTCCCAGCGTTTTGCACGTTCGTCTCGATCAATCCCCGGTGTAAAACTCTGCCAAGTGACAAACACACGATTCTTGGCATCCACTGCCATCGCGGGGAAATCATCGTCCGTTCGCTCAGTGCTGAGCCTGCGTCCAGAAGCGGTGCGTTGCACAATGACGCGACCATCGAGCATCTCCTTCCGCACCCCATAGGCCAAATCCGCCAACTTAAATGAGAACGCGCCCTGCTCCGTCGTGATGCTGACCTCTGAGGCACCATCCACCTCCATCAGGCGTGCGACGATTCCATTGTCAGCCATCGGTCCGCGCAAACGATTGGCCTTGCCCATCTTCTTCGGATTGTTCGTGCGACCCTTCACCGCCTCATTGCGTGTTGAGCACTTCCAAGCGCCGCCCTTCATGATTCGGTCGGTCTGCTCAAATCGCCATCCAGTTAGCTCCATCACTTTCCCCGACGAGACCGTCAAACTTCCATCCCAAACCGTGGGTTCAGAGTCACCAGCGCCCAGAAGAATTAAAAGTCCTGCCTCCTCGGCGTGGGCCATTGAAACACTGGCGGCCGAGCAGAACGCAACAAGGCAAATGCGAAGGAAGCAATTTTTCATCGTGGGAGGTGGTTGAAGGCTGAGCGCTGTAACGTGAAGATCCTGACTGACTTCTGCAAAAAAGGGAAGCCTCATTTCCCGTCGGGCTTTGGCTTGAAGACTCCGTGATCCGCCTTCCCACCTGCCTCGAACCAAGCCAGCATGTCTAGGATCTGGTCGGCCTTTAAGGCATTCAGCAGGCCGGCGGGCATCGGGGAAACATCGGAGAGCTTTCTCGTGCGGATCTGGCTCTTGCCAATTTCGACCGTCTCCTTCGCCAGCGGATTCGGCTTCAACGTGATTCGTTCATCGTCCTCGGATTCAACCAAACCTGTCACCATCGTGCCATCGGACTTGGTCACTGTGCTGAAGCGAAATTTGTCATCAATGATCTTGGATGGATTGAGGATATGATCGAGCAAATCACGCCGACCAAACCGCGCCGACACCTGAGAAAGATCTGGCCCAAAGACGCCCGCTGGCAGCGATGCATCTGCAATGACCCGGTGACAAAACACGCACTGACTGCTGATCAGGGACTGCTTTGCACCTTCATACGAACGCCCCGAGGAAACCTTTGGCAACAGAGGCAAAAGGTCCGCAAGAGTCCAGACCTTAAAAGTGTGAGCAGGCAAGGCATAAGACGCAAGAGCGACGGGCTGCGGCGGCGCAATCTCATCGGCGAGCGCCTCTGCCTCAGCAGGAGTCAATTGCGCAGCCAATTCAGAGCGGGTGTCCGCAATCGCTTTGAAGTAAGTGCTGGCTCCGTTCATTTTCTCCGCACGGTTGAGCGCGACAAAGACCGCCCGGCGAGACTCCAGGGTCCATCCCTCCTCCATGTAGCGCAAGATGAAGGGGTAGAAGAGCAGGTCCTCAGAGGCAGTCATCTTTGGCAGCCGTTCGGCGCAACGATTGACGATCTCTGACCAGCGCAGATAGACGAGGAGTTTCGTCAGTTGCCTCATCGTTGCGGGATCATCCTTGGGAAACAACGGCGCAAGTTTCTCCAGAAGCTTGGCTTTTGGGATGACAGCATCGGGTCCGCACCTCACGATGGCCAATTCCAAAACTCGTAAAACATTGCGCAGGTTCGCTGAGTTGGTTCGCTCCAAATTGACTGACAGCAATCCCTCAATGACCTTAAGCCTGTCAGCATCGTCGCCCGTCCTTGCAATCGCCACCCAGGGGACGATATTGGCAGCGATGTTCTGCGGGGATCTGAAGACGGGACCGCTCCATTTTGTGACGGGAATGCGCTCCAACATCCATCTCGCAACGAATCGTGCATGAGGGTCAGGGTGGACGAGCCTTTCTGCAAAGGCTGAGTCTGGATCATGCCAATCGGCGATGAACTCCTCGGGGTCGGACGCATCCAGAAATTTCGTCGTGTGCACAGCTAGATCTGGATGCTCCGACGGGGGCGGCGAACTGTCGTCACCCCCTTCCCATACAACGCGATACAGCCCACTCTGCGTCCCGCGACCACCTGTCGTGAACCACAACGCACCATCAGGCCCAATCGCACCATCCGTCACATTCAATGGCCTACCACTAATGAACGTCTCTTGCTTCCCGACATAGCTAGAGCCCGTCGAACCCAATTTCACTGCAATGATCCGACCGTAACTCCAATCAAGAATGAACAACGCCTTCTGATACTCCTCGGGATAAGCACTCTCATATCCAAAGAAGACGCCCGTTGGGGATGCTAGACCGATATCAACGACGCTCGGCAGCGTATCTGGATACCACGCAGGCCACCGGCCAGTGCCGCGTCGCCAGCCGAAATCCGCACCCGGCACCACATGCAAAACCCGCGTCGGCATGTACCATGGCGTGCCGACATCGCGCTCCATGTCAGCATCGAAGGTGAATAGCTCCCCATCTTTGTTGAAGGCAATATCCAACGGGTTGCGCATACCGCCTGCGACCAGCCGCACATCGCTACCATCGGGATTCATCGACAAAATGTGGCCAGCGGGCAGTTTCACATCGCCATCAAACATCGTGCCGTCCCAGGGATTCGGCAGCAGTTGGTCATCCGCGTAGTTTTGGAGGGGAGATTCTGCGGACAGATTTTTTGGCAACTGCACATTGTTCCCGTGGGCAATCCAGATGCGACCATCTGGCCCCAGCTTGATGTGATTCCGCCCATGTCCGACCCCACCCTCGGTGTGCAGTAGTTCCGTGGATTCGTCAAAGACACCATCACCGTCCGCATCCCGCAATCGATACAAACCCTTGCTATTATTGGCATTCGCATACAACGCCCCATGCGCATAGAGCAGGCCGCGACATTCCAGCAGCGTGTCATTGATCCGCTCCACCTTTTGATCACCGCTGCCGCTGACAGTTAGTCGCAACAGGCCCTTCTTCTCCGTCCCCAGCGTGATCCTTCCCTCCGGATCAAAGGCCATGCTCACCCAAGAATCTTCCCCTGGCTGAGAAGAACGCACCAACTCCACTCTAAAACCCTGCGGCACCTGGATCGTCGCAGGATCAGTTGCCAACGATTGCGTCCCCGCCGCTGCCAGTTTCCACGAGTTATAGGCATCAAAAGTCTTCTTGAAATCGAAGGGATTCTTCTCTGGATCTGCGCTGATCAACCCCAGCGGTTTGCCGCCCGTCCAGGTTCCATCTGACACAATCCATCGCTTTCGGGCAAGGTCGCCATTCAGCTCAAGCAGAGCTGCCTGTTTACCGGTCGAGACCAGCCGAAGGACGTTCTTTTCCGCCAACAAAGCTGACGTCACGTCGAACGTCGTTGCGACTTCGCCGGGATTTGCCGTCCCGATGTCGTGTCCGTTGAGGCTCACCTTCACCGCAGCATCTCCTGCGACGAAGAGGATGGCTTTCAGGAGCCGCTCCATTCCATCAAACCGCACGCTCGGTTCACCCGCAGGCAACCATTGGGGCATCGGCGGTTGGTTGGCCAGTTG
>CAZCAL010000008.1:0-21245 GCA_964496625.1 uncultured Verrucomicrobiaceae bacterium
GGCGAATTGATCGGCATGTCCTGCCAGCCGAAATCACCCGCATTGTTCACCCTGACCCCACGCTCCCGCCAAGAACCCTCAGACCACCGCAGCAAATGGGCGGGCATCGCATCGATGAGTTCGTTGCAAACAAAGAACGCAGCGCCCTGGAGACTGGCTGGACTTTTTGACCACGTCACCCGATTCGGCCAACGGCACGCGAGTCGCTCGCGCTGCACCGCTTCATAGGCGGATTGGGGTTCGACGATGTGGTAACGGAAATCCAAATCGAGAGCGCTGAGAATGTCCTCCGCCAACTGGCCGTCGTGCGCGCCTTGCTCAACAATCTGAAAATCCGTCGGACGGCCCAGACTTTCCCAGCACTGGCGGGCACGGATGGCCAAAAGACGTCCATAGACGGGACCGACAGTCACCGCAGTGTAGAAATCTCCGCCCCGGCCTATCCGGCGTGGTCCACGCCCATAGTAGCCCGTTTCAGGATCATACAGCGCCATCTCCATGACTTTGGCGAAGGGCAAAATACTGCCAGGAGTGGCGTGCAGCCTGTCAATGAGGAGGCGTTGGCAGGTTGTCATATCGAAACCATTGGCAAGGGGGTGAGAGTGTAGTAGAATGGCTTCCCTCCTCGCTCCACCCATTTTTAGATGAAGGGCAGCAAAAAAGAAATCATACCTGAATCAAACTGGCGCGGGCCAACCGGGCTGAAACTGCCATTTTATCGGAGGGCATGGTTCAGTGCGCTGATGGCGTTGGTCCTTTTGGGAGGGGTGGCGGCGGTGACAATCATCGCGATTGTCGTAGCCCCGCTCCGTGAGCAGGCGGAGACCTACGATCTGGCGGAACTTCGCAAGCTGGAGGTTGCCAGCATCATCTATGACCGCACGGGCACTGAGATGGCACGGTTTTTTACCCAGAATCGCGTCCCTGTGGCCATCAAGGAGGTGCCGCAGCACTTTATCGATGCCTTAGTCGCCCAGGAAGATTCTCGCTTCTTCCAGCACAAGGGAGTCGATTACATCGGGCTCGCCCGCGCAGTGTGGCTGAACTTCCGCGCAGGCGAGGTCACGCAAGGGGCAAGCACGATCACGCAGCAATTGGCCCGAAACACATTCGATCTGCGAGAGCGTAGCTACAGACGGAAGATCTTGGAGGCCTTCGTCGCGCTGAGGATCGAGAAGTATGTCTCGAAGTCCGAAATTCTCGAGATGTATCTAAATCGAATCTACTTCGGCGGTGGATTCCATGGCATCCAGTCCGCTGCGAAGGGTTACTTTGGCAAAGACGCCAAGGATCTAACGGTCGAGGAATCCGCTACCATCGTTGGCCTGATTAAGAGCCCCAACCGTCTCTCCCCAGTCCGACACCCAGAAGACTCCATCAAATCGCGAAACTGGGTGCTGGAGCGCATGGCTGTTGAAGGTTACCTGACCCCTGCCGAAAGCCATATTTATCAAGCCAAGCCGCTTGTGACTGCTCCACAAACTGGGAGCGGCTTATCCAGCTATAGCGTCCAGGAAGTACGCCGCCAATTCATCGAAATGGTGGGCGAAGAAAAGGCCGCCGTCGGTGGTTTTCAAGTCTATACCACTCTGGATCAGGCACTGCAAAAGACTGCAGACGCTGCACTACAAAGGCGACTATTGGAAGTCGAAAAACGCCCTGGCTACGCTCACCAGACGTATCTCCAATACGCGGCGCTGCTCTCCGATTACAAAGCAAAACTGGCAACCAAGGCCATCAGCCCATCGGAACCGCAACCCGAACCGGCCTACCTTCAAGGTGCCTCCCTGGTCATCGAAAATGAGACGGGTGCGATTTTGGCCATGGTCGGCGGCCGTGACTTCAATCACAGCTTCTACAATATCGCGCTCAATGGCAAACGATCGGTGGGCACTGCGTTCACACCCTTCCTCTACGCCGCTGCGTTTTCTGAGCCGGGACTGTTCCCTGGAACGATGGTCGATGACGCACCGATCGGAAATGATCGCGTCATGATTGGTGGTCTCACGGGGATCCTCGGCGAGTGGGGCACGGAGAAAATGGAGTCGACCTGGCCGCAAAAAGACATCACCGCGCGGGAAGCTCTCGTTGAATCGCGCAACGCCGCAACGGTTCGCCTGGGTGAATTGCTGGGCCGCACTCTCCAGGACCGAACCAAGAACGACAAACGTCCATCCTGGATGCCGGCCATTGCAGCGGTCAAAGAACTGGCTTTTCGGGCGGGCATCACATCAGACATCAAGGATCTACCCGCTTCTTTTCTCGGCGTCAGCGAGGCGAGGCTAGATGAAATGTGCCTAGCCTATTCCACCTTTGCGAATTCTGGCCGACGTGCCCCGAAGCTGCACATGATTCAGCGTGTTACAGACGCTGATGACAACATCATTTACCAGACTCCCGAAGCAGACCGCACCATGGTGCAGGCGATGGATGAAGTGGCGGCTTTTCAAACCCACTCTTGCCTAGCAGATGCGTTGCATCGCGGCACCGGTAGCACCGCCATCAGTGAATTCGGGCTTGGAAGCTACGAATGTGCAGGCAAGACCGGAACCGGATACGGCTTTAAGGATCTTTGGTTTATGGGCTACACTTCGTCCGTCACCTGCGGCGTTTGGGTGGGCTTTGATAACCACAGCACCATCTACGAAGGTGCGTTTTCCAACAAGATTGCATTGCCTATCTGGACGGACATCATGAACGGAGCGTCTCTGGAGCATCCAAGCAATCCTATCAGCCCTCCCCCCACGATGGAGCGGGTGGAACTCTGCAATAAGAGCGGGATGCGCGCGACGGATTTTTGTTTCGAACAGGTGCCGATGAAGGATGGCAGCAAGAAGTCGGTTCGCGCCACCTACCAGGAGTACGTCCGCCCTGGCATGCGCTTGGATGGGTTCTGCACGGAACACACCAGCGAAGGCATTGCTTCGGACATTCTCGCTTTTCGGCATATTGGCTTGGGTCTCGGGGAAGAGACAGCCAGCACCAGCATTGACGACGGGAAGTATGCCCATATTGAGCCCGTGAGGATGGTGGGTCTAACGATCCTCGGCAGTGACCCCTTCAATTCGGTGCAGCCGATCCCACGAGCCATGGTGGTCAATGACGACGGGACGGAGGCGCGCCGTGCTGAACCGGTAGAGTCAATGGATGAGGCCCCGCCGGAAATCCCCATCAAGTTGGAGCCTGTGCCCAAGCTGAAGATTGAACTGGATGAGGCCCCTAGCAGGACAACGGCAGCGAGTCGGTAACCCGCCCCGCCCCGGCTCAACTCAAGGTTTTGCCTTCACCTTCTTCTTGGGATTCCCTTGTTTCGGGCTCTGAAAAATCGGTTCGATCGTACCCTTCTCCCACTCGCCGATTGCACTTGAAAGTGCGGTGACTTTCTCGGGGTTTTCAGTGGCCAGATCGTGGGCCTCGCCGACGTCTGCAGCGAGATTATAAAGCTGCGGGGCCTGGTTTCCCAGTTTGACGAGCTTCCAGTCTCCTTCGCGAATGGCGTGGTTACCCTTGGAGCCACCTGATCGCCAGAAGAGTCGATCATGCGGTGCACCGGTTTTTTCGCCCGTGAGGTAGGGGATGATGTTGACGCCATCAATCGCGCGATCGGTGGGCAATTTTCCTCCGGCCAGGGCCACTGCGGTGGGCAAGAAATCCAGCGCAATCACGGGCTGTTCATAGACACCAGGTTTGAGCACCGCAGGCCAGCGCACCAGGAACGGGACGCGCATCCCTCCTTCGTACACATCACCCTTATAGCCACGCAGAGGGGAATTGTCCGTGAAACAAGTGCCACTTTTGGCGGCGAGATTTGGCCCGCCGTTATCACTCACAAAAAACACCAGCGTGTTTTCGGTCTGCTGGCTGGCATCCAACTGCGCTAAGATCCGCCCAACGGCGGCATCCATGCTGGCGACCATGGCGGCATAAATGCGGCGTTGTTCGTTGGGGATGCTGCTGAGTTTAGCGATCCACTCTTGGGGCCCCTGGAGGGGAGTGTGCGGTGCATTGAAAGCGACGTAGAGCATCCAGGATTTCCCGGTTTCGCGGCTAATGAACGCAGCGGCATCATCCCCGATTTCATCGGTCAGATATCTTGTATGGGGGATGTCTGCTCCGTTTCGATTGAGCGGGATGGTATATTCTGCGCCCCCTTTGGAATCAGGAAAGTACATGTGGCCACCGCCCAACATCCCGAAGTAGTAGTCAAATCCGCGCTTGTTGGGATGAAATTGCGGGTGCGCACCCAGGTGCCATTTACCGACGGCACCCGTGTCGTAGCCAGCCTGTTTCATCAGTTCTGGCAGTGTAATTTGATCGACGGGCAGTCCGGCGATGGTGTCCTCCGGTAGCCAGGCTGGGTTGTTTTCATGCCCAAAGCGCTGCTGGTAGCGCCCAGTCAGCAGGCCCGCACGAGTGGGACTGCAAAATGGATGGGAGACGTATCCGTTGGTGCACCGGACGGATTGCGTCGCCAACTTATCCAGATGCGGGGTGGGGATGTCTTTGCACCCCTGGAAGCCCAGATCCGCATAGCCAAGGTCATCGGCAACAATGATCAGCACATTTGGCCGCTCTTCGCCGAGGAGGGGTGCTACCGAACCTACTGCCAAAAGCATGGTGATGACTCGTTTGGAGAATTTCATGTTTGTTGCTGCGAGAACGGATTAGGCTGGGATGTTTTTTCACCATCAGTCCGGTGGTGCGGGATAGAAGGAGTTGGGTCGGCCTTCATAAGCCGGATTTTGTGTCGCAATGGCCTTACGGCCTCTGCGCTGTGGTCATTTATCTGTGAGGATCTTGCGATCACCACCCCCGCCGAGGCAGGGTGCGACTAGTACCCGGAGTTATCCATTCCGCCGAGGCGGGACTTGCGACCAGAGCGGGCCGTTCCTCCTGTTATGTCTTGCATCGCATGGGGTTTGCCCTGCCTCCTTCCTCACAGTCGGAGCGGTGAGCTCTTACCTCACCATTTCACCCTTACCTTTCACGGCCCGGAGGCTATGCAAGGCGGTGTCTTTTCTGTGGCACTTTCCGTTGCCTTCCCCCGCGAGGCGGGAAAAGACCCCCACGCTTGCGCGTGGCATACTGCTCTGAGATGTCCGGACTTTCCTCTCGTCCGCATTACCGACGAGCGACCACTCCGGCCGACCCAGTGGGACCATAGACACGGCACCCAGCCGATGCAAGTGCTGCGGCTCACCATTCCAACTCGCCATCGGCACCAAAGAAGCGCCCGCTCGGACCGTCCTCTGGCAAAAAGGCAAACTTCAAGAGCGTCGCTGCGCCCTCCTCGACGCTGCGTGGCGCGCCCTTGCCGCCCATGTCGGTTCGGCACCAGCCGGGACTGACGGCGTTGATCTTCACCTTCGTTCGCGAAAGGATTTTCCCCCAAGACAATGTCAGCATGTTCAAGGCAGCCTTGGACGTCGAGTAGCACGCGCCAATGTAGTTGGCGAATTCTCCGCCGCGAGGATCACACAGAGCAAACGAGCCCAGGCCTGATGAGACATTCACAATTCGGGCCGCTGGGGCTGCAGCAAGAAGGGGAACCAACGCCTGAATCAGGCGGTGTGGACCAGCCACATTGGCGAGGAGCGTTTCCTCCATCCTCTCGGCATCGACAGTCACCGGATTTTCATCTCCAGCCGGGTAGACGCCCGCGTTATTGATGAGGAGGTCCAAATGGGGCAGCCGTGCGGTCAATCCCTTGACCGCATCCCTGATCGTTTCTGGCTTGGTAACGTCAATCAACAATGGTTCGACTTTTCCAGACAAGGTCTTCGCGGCAGCAATTGCCGCATCCATGTCACGGGCGGAAAGAAGGACGTGGTGGCCCGCCGCAGCGAGCTGGCGGGCGCATTCAAGCCCGAGCCCGCGGTTAGCACCGGTTATCAGAGCTGTGGCCATGGAATTCGAAAAAGAAAAAGCCGCAACCGGCTTTTGCAGCTTGGTTGCGGCTGTTGATTGATCCTTGGAAGGATAAGAGGGAACAAAAAACCGACGCTTAGCGTGCGGCAGCCGCAGCAGCCGAACGTGCGGCGACAGCGGTGCTGTGTGCTTGGCGGAGGCCATCTAGACCACGGTAGGTCTTGAGGACTTTAGCTGCCAAGCCGCGGCTAACTAGATTTTGGAGTTTTTCGTAGGAGCGCAGGCGGAGCATTTCTTCTCCTCCACTCACTGCATTTTTTAGCTTCAGGTTGTCGTAAACAAGTCCGAAGAGTTCATTGAACTCATAGGTTTTACCGTCGGAGAGGACATTAACCAATTCATCAGTAACATGATCAGGAACGCGACGAGAAAAACGTGTTTTGCGAGGAGTGGTCGTAGCCATAAGGATCCAACAGTAGCACTGATTTCCTTGCTTGGCGACGTATTTGTGGTCGAAAAAAGATTTTCTATTTGGTTGCTAAATGGTGCGATAGAGGCGGTTCAGCATGCCCGTATTATTCAAACAGCGTTCTTGGAATTGTATGCACAATGCATGGCCTTATTTTGTGGTGATTTGAAAGCCACTGATAAAGCAACCGTCACTCCCGAAATGAGGCGACAACTTTGAGGCTACCCGTCTCTGCGTTGGCTTCAAAGACCTCGCAACTAGCGGCATAGGGTTCGTTTTCGAAGCGTTCACGCAAATCTCCAGTAAACTCAACCAACGCCTCTGCTTTGGGCGGGAATACATAGAGCGAGTGGCGATCAGGCAGAACCAACCAAATCTGCTTTCCAAAGGCCTGAGAAAACACCTTTGGCAGCGAAGGGGCCACTAACAGGGACGCCATGATCGGGCGATCCCCGCGGAACACGGCATAGGCGATTTTTCCGTCAGTTCCCTTGATCCATTCCACCTGCACGGTCCCCAGCAAGCGGTCCGCCGCAGCTTTGGCCCGCTCCGCGAATTTATCCACGCCGACCCCTAGCCGCGCAAAGTCATCCTTACTGTAGGTGGTCAGGCCGGGTCGCTCCGCGATTTCACGCGCTGGCGATAACACCGTCTCCTTTGACATGTCAGGAACAATCGAGAGGTCGGTCCGCATTGCCCTCGGCTCCGGCACCAGAAGGAAAAGCTCTGGAATCGGTTTGGGAGGTGGCGGCTGCTGAGCGGATCCGCTGATGGGTATCAGAAGCAAGCAACAGGCGATCCACAGAAGGCCTTGCGGGGACGAATGGGTTGGGAAAGTCACCTCACATCATCGCCGTTGGGCCGCAGGCTTCAACTATTGAATGGAAGCTGTGGACAGCTGCCCTGAAGATGGTTCAACGTGGCACTGCTTGAGTTCAGCGATGGCTTTTTGCTCCGGAACTTCCTCAATCATCAGCCCGAATACCGTATGCATCTGTGACGATCCATAGCTGTCCTGGACTACTGCGACCGCATAGTCTGATCTGACTGTCGGGGTCACCCGCACAAATTTCGTCTCGCCCGCGGCCACATGGACTCGCTGCGCTCCAGTGGAAAGCGTTTGGGTGTTACTCCTCATCGTTGCCTCGATTTGCTTTAAGCCGGGGGCAACATCAATCGCCACAAAACCGGAGCGATGTAACATGCCACGCCCTTCGTTGGGCAAAGAAACAACGGCGGGAACTCCAGTCCCCGCAAAACGTGAGTATCGGTAAATGTAGAGCAATCCCTTTCCTGGCTGCGGGGCGGAGACGTTCAAAAACTTCTGACCGCTTGCGCTGCCGCAGGAGCAAAGCCCAGCGGCAGCTAGGAGGATGGCGGCAAATGAGGTGGCTTTCATGACAACCGCAATGAGGAGGAGAGGCAACCGATCTGCAAGCGTGGGCGCTTTCAATCCATCCCGTCTGCGCAGATGATTCCAGAGGCTACTTCCCGAAGTAACCAGCGGTCTGAAGCTTTCGGGAGAAGATTTTGTCCCCGGCAGCTACGAACAGCGTTTTGTGGTCGGCTCCGCCAAATTCGACGCTGACGACTTTGCCATCTGGAACGGGCTTGGCGATGATCCCAGAGAGACGCCCGGCGGGATCAAAGATCTGCACACCCACTTCGGTGGTGACGAAATAGCGCCCCTTCTCTTCGGTGGTCGCGCCATCGCCCGAGGCGATTTCCTTGCCGAGCGGTAGTTCCATGGTCATGTAGGGCTCTGCACCGGTCAGGCTGCCATCAGGCTGGATCTGCCAAGTCCACACGTTCTTCCCGCCGTAGTCAGACACGACTAAGGTTTGCTCGTCGGTGGAAATGGTGATGCCATTGGGTTTCGTGACATGGCCTTCGTCTGCAACACGCATTTGTTTGTCAGGCGTGATGACAAGGATGCGCTGGGTGGGCGTCTCCGTGAAGTAGAGGTAACCCGTTTTAGTAACAACGAGATCATTGCACTTCACGTCCTTGGCCAGTTCTTCGACTTCACCCGTGGGAGTAATGGCGATGATGCGCTGCCCTTTGTTGTGACAGGCGTAGAAACGACCATCAGGACCGATCTGAAGCCCGCTGATGCCGGGCAGGTTGTCCAGGGCCAGAGAGGTCTCGCCCGTCTTAACATCGATTTTGTAGATTCCCTTGCCGCCTTTGACATCGGTGAAAAAGAGATTCCCAGCGGCATCAACGCAGAGTCCGTCGGTAAAGGCAAAACCGGTCGCGGCTTCTTTCCAGCCCTCGCCATCGATCAGGTAGTCATGTAGCGAGGTATCCTGAGCGCGCGCAAAGGTGAGCCCCAGAAGGGTGACGACGGCGATGGAGAGTAGGGAGCGATTCATGAAGGAGGTGCAAAAAGGGTGGCAAATTACTTGGTGGCAGCCGGTGCTTTCCACAACCAGCGGAGCGTATCAGGCAGCATGGAGGCACCGTGCTTGCCGTTGTGGGTGCCTTCGCCCAGCTTGAACTCATAGTCGTAGCCAGAGAACTTCAGTGCGGCTGCCATTTCTTGATTGGCGAGAGGCCAGTTGCCAAATTGATTGTCCAAATCGTTGCGACCATCCTGGAGAAAGACCCGCAGGGGTTTCTTGTCCGTTTTGCGAATCAGAGCCGGATACACGTGGCCACCACGAATATTGGTGAAGGAACCAATGTGGCTGACGACCTTCCGGAAGGCATCTGGGCGTTCCCAGGCGACGGTAAAGGCACAAATGCCGCCAGAGCTGTTCCCACAAATCGCGCGGCCATCTGGATCATCAGTGAGGTTGTAGCCTTTTTTCACTTCGGGGAGGATTTCCTCCAGCAAAAAGCGGGCATAGAGGTCGCCGAGGGAGTCGTACTCAAAGCTGCGATTGCTGCGAGGTTTTTCCTTCGCATTGGCAGCGGGAAAAACGCCTGGGTTGATGAAGATACCGATGGTGACGGGCATCTCGCCCTTATGGATGAGGTTATCAAACACGACGGGAGCACGGAATTGGCCGTCTGGCTTCACAAAGCCGCCACCATCGCAGAAAACCATGACGTTGGCAGGCTTGTCCGCCTTGTACTGGCTAGGGACATAGACCCACCAATCACGAGTCGTCCCAGGGTAAAGCTTACTTTGATCCCAGGCGGGCATTTGAGTGACTGTGCCCTGCGGGACACCGGGCTGCACTTCGGAATCAGGGCCCAAAAGGTACTGATCATCCTGCGGGGCAGCATGGAGGTTAGTTAGAGCGAGCAGGGCGGCGATGGCAAGGTGGGAGATTCTCATGGAAGCAGGCAAAGAGGAACGTGCGCTGCTGCCGAATATTTCCGCCATCGCCACTGCTATGACCTCGGTGTCATGACGTAGAGTCCGTCCGTCACCTGGATGGCATCCGTCTGCGCCATCCGTTTTAGCTCGTGCCCAGCACCCCAGGAGTCAGTAAATAGAAACTGCCCCTTTGCTTCATTGTAACCGATGATCATGCGCATGTGTCCCCCGGCGATTTGTCCCCCAGCAGGCAATGGCGGATCTTCTTTGGCGCGGCCTAATTGCAGGGTCCAGAGCACTGGGATGCCCTGATCAATGTTCGTCTTTACCATGCCCACGAATTTGTCAAAAGAGATAGAACTAGAACGTTGGGAGGGACTCAACAGCGCCTTGAACCGAGTGCGAAAACGATTGTCCACCTTGTCGAGCGATTGCTCCATGGCCAGGGAGTTGGTGCCGCGATCTGCGTCCGTGGCGAAGAGCTGAGCCAGTTCGTGTTGGTCGCAGGCGATCTGGTAGTATTCAAAGAGGCGCTGACATGACGCGGCTACGCAGTAGCCCTTGGCACCTTGATCCACCATCGGCACGCCCTGGATCAGCACATCGCCACCGGCATCGTGCTTTACATTCTTCTGGAGACTGGCCTTGCTGATGTTCGTGGATAACAATCCCGTCGGGCTGGCACCCATGCTCCAATCCCGCACCCCTGGCGGTGCGATTTTTAGGCGGAGGAACTCCGGCTGCGTATCACTGGCGACGCCACGCCCTGAGAGTTGATTGTGCTCCATCAGCACAGTGGCCACTGGAGCTGTCCACAACCAGCCGACGGTCTTTACCGCAGTGTTTGCGCCTGGCAGTTCCTGTCTCGGCGACACCTTCAGCAACTGCCCGATGTTCTGGCCGCAGGCTTTGAACAAAGATTCAAACTCGCTCTTTCCCATCTGGCCTGAGTCGCCACGATTGTAAACCGACACAGTAGCACGGACGACTTTCCCATTTTGAAAATCCAACGTCGCCTCCTCCACCTTCACTCGCCCACCAAAAAGCCGCAGATCGATCATCACGTTGGAGAAAGGCTTGCGGGAAAAGCGTGCCCGATCCTTCGCTGCCGTCAGCCACTCGAAATAGATGTTCTTATCGTAACCGGTCTCTTCAAAGTGTTTGTCCAGAGCCTCTGATCCCATCTGCCAAAGAGCGGGTGCCTCCAGCATGAAGTCCAGATCACAGGTCGCACAGACCAGCCTGTCGCTGGCCACCATGACATAGTGATCCATGGCAGCGCGTCTGCCGATCCGCAGCATCGGTTTTACCCCTGAGCTCGGAAGGCCGCTCGTCAGCGTCACCATGATCTCATCTGCGGACCACAAAACACGGGTGATTTTTCCAAGGGGTGCCACATCCAGCGAGCGCACGGATGGATCCGTCCCCAGCCTTCCTTTCAGCAGCAGTGCAAGCGAGGGATCTTCCTCCGCCATTTCCAGGGAGATGGAGCGCAGCACTTCGTCGTCGAACTCAAAGACCGCCTCATCCACCGCGATCTTCCCTTCAAACAGCGTCAAATCCACGGAGATGTTTCGGTAGGGTCGGGAGGAAAATCTCACGCGTCGACCATCTTTATTTGCCTCAAAGTAGGGATTCGTTTTGAAACCATCTTTTGGATAAGCAGCCTCCAAAGTTTGCCGGGAGACACCCAGCGGTTGATGCCAGTCGATCACCGAATCCAGCGAAGCCTTGAGCTGAAACTCAGCGACGTCCTGTGCCGAAAGCGGAGCCCAACTGCAACACGCCACTGCCGCCCCTAGGAGCAACCCAACGCCGGCACGGGAACGCATCACCTTGATCATGGGTGCAATCATAGGCAAGTTGTGCCCCTGCCGTCAATGATTCCCGCATCAAATCATTCCCCAGTCGAATACATCTCTCCACCAGAGGTCACCCGTTTTGCGCCCAGCCCCACCGGGCTGCTGCACCTGGGGCACGCCTATGCCGCTCTCTTCGCGGCGGAGCAGGCCCACCAGACGGGTGGGAGGTTCCTCCTGCGCCTTGAAGACATCGATACCACACGCACCAAGCCAGAATACGAAGACGCCCTCTACGCGGATCTAGCTTGGCTGGGCTTGCAGTGGGAGACGCCCGTGCGAAAGCAAAGCGCCCACTTCGATGACTACCAGAAGGCGCTGGATCGCCTTACCGCACGCAGTCTGCTCTACCCCTGCTTCTGCACCCGTCGCGAGATCCAGGAAGAAATCGCCCAGGCAGGGCATGCGCCCCATGGACCTGATGGCGCGCTGTATCCAGGCACCTGTCGTGGACTCACCAAGGACGAACGCACCCAACGGATCGGACGCGGCGATCCCTACGCTCTGCGGCTGGACATCGCGGCGGCCAAGGCCGCTGTCAGCGAGCCGCTGAACTGGACAGATCTGGACCACGGCACCCACGAGGCCCGCCCAGAGATCTTCGGTGATGTCGTTTTGGCACGCAAAGAAACGCCGACGAGCTATCACCTTGCCGTGGTGGTGGATGATGCTCTGCAAGGCATCACGCTCGTAACAAGGGGCCAAGATCTGCTGGAGGCCACGCACCTGCATCGCCTGCTACAGGCCCTGCTGGAACTACCCGTCCCACGCTGGCGACATCACCGACTCATCCTCGATGACCAAGGCCGTCGTCTCGCCAAACGCGATGACGCCCGCAGCCTACGTTCCCTTCGCGCCCAGGGCTGGACGCCGGAGAGCGTCCGCGAGGCCATCGAAAGGTCACATTAGCTCGGTATCATGGGCCTTGACTCTCTGGGCCGCAGAACCAGACTGGTTCTCCACTATGAAATCGAAACTCGCCATCGCCGCCGCCTTCTGTTTCTTCACCCTTGCCTCCGCTTTTGCAGGAGGCCCGGAAAAAATCACTGATCTTTCCAAGGCTCTGGCGCAGGCCAAAGAGCAGGGCAAGATGCTGTTTGTGCAACTGGGGCGTGATGAATGCAGCAATTGCCAAGCTCTGCGTGGCTACGTCCGCGAGAAGGACTTGCGCCTCAGCGAGTCAAAGTACGTCTACGCGGACATTGATATCGACGATGCGGCGACGCGACGTCTGTTTGACGAGAAGTTCAAGGTCAGCGGCAATGTCCTTCCGTTCGTCGTTGTCGCCTCCGCAGAAGGCACACAACTCGCCTCCCGTGGAGGTTACGGAACGGTTCGTGACTATGAAGACCTGCTGCGTGATGCGGCGAAGGCGGCGAAGAAACAGTGACTCGGTCAGACCCCGTCAGTTTGCCATCGGCTCCACCTTCAGGTTGTGTGGAACAGGAACGAGGAGTTGATGCACGGCTTCATCGAGAGCGGTCTGCTTGCTCGCCATCTTGTTTTTGAGCGTGCTCAGCGCGGTGGCGAATTCGGGATCAGTCTCAGTATCCGCAGCGAAGGCTCGGAAGTTTGTGATCATCCCTTTGATCATCGTGGTCTCGTAGGCTTGTTTGTTGTAAACGGCACCCATGAGCTTCGCAAAAGCGGCGTCAAAAGGAGTGTGCTGGAACTCTGCGGCGAGATTGATGCCTCCGGCGAGTTGCTCCTTCGTGAACTCTTTGGTCTCCGTGCCCCATGTAACGCGGGCTTTGGCACCACTCAGATTGTTTACCTTGAGCGTCAGGCGATTCAGGGACTGATTGAAGTCGCAAAACGCGAGGATGCTGCGCGTACCGGTTTTGGCGTCACCATCAAAGCAGAAGGGCCAGCGGCTGCTTTCCAGGGAGACTTCACCGCTCTTACCTGCAACGATGCGATGTCCGTCGCTGGCCTGAGCAGCACCATTCATATCCAGGGTAATCGTGCCGATTTCTCCATCACAACCGAGCGCCTTCAACATCGCGGCAGCCATCAGCAAATGCCCGTTGCCACCCGGATGGACACCATCGCGACCACACACGTCGTAGTCTGCTCCCAGTGCAGCCTTCGCTTGGGTCATCGCTCCAGTCATTTCGTCATGGACATTGCCAAACAGGGTATGGAACTCCGTGGCTAGCTTGCGATCAATGTCTCGCAGATGGGCGAGGTTGTCGTTGTACACCGCGGCCGGGATTCCCTTGAAGTAAGTGGTATCGACGGCTCCTGGCGCTCCGGTGACAATTGTCTTCACGCCCATGGCTTGCAGCTTCGTCAGGATGCTGCGCATATTCTTTTCGTACTCGGCACCGATGGCGTCTGCATATGGCACGTAATGACCGTCGTTCATGCCGTAGCACGTCGTCGCAGCGGTGGGTTTGAAAACCGATAGATCGTTCTCCAAGCGTGCATTGAATCCAGAGGCCTGCTCCCCACTCCACCCGAACTGAAAGCAGTGAATGTCCGACCTACCGGCGCAAGCCAGAAGATACACCTCAAGGAAACGCGTATAGATCTTTTGCTCCGTAATACTATCGCCAATCACCGCTAGTCGCGCCCCGGCGGGAAGGGTCGCTACAGGCAGTTCGCGTGCAAAGGCGGAAGTGAGACAAGTGAGGAGAGCGAGTGCAAAGATGGTTTTCATCGGGAGAAAGTGCGGTGGGTGAAGGAGGATTCGATCAGGGGATCTGGTTGCCTTGGGCTGCTTCCCAAAGACCATACCAGTCTTCGCGATCCAACTGGATGGCTGCGGCTTTGGCTGTCTGCTCGATCCTAGCAATTTTGTTGGTGCCGATGACCGGAAGAGGCTTGCTCGGGTGCGCGAGCAACCAGGCGTAGGCCAGTTGGTCCACCGATGCGCCGTCATACTTCGCTGACAGCTCGGCAGCTTTTTTGTGGATGCGTGCAGCGGCCTCATTCTTCGATGGGTCCATTAAGCGCCCACCACCCAATGGCGACCACGCCATGGGCAGAATGCGATGGCGTTGGCACTGATCAGCGGTGCCGTCGTAGATCGGGTTCATCTGCAAGAGGCTGAACTCGATCTGATTCGTCACGAGCGGTTGGTCCATGCGCGAGTTCAGCAGCTCAAACTGATGCACGTTGTAATTGGAGACCCCAGCACTGCGGATCTTCCCTTCTTTGAGGAGTTGATTGAGACCCGCCGCCGTTTCATCTGCGCTGGTCAGCCAGTCAGGCCGATGCACGAGCAGCAGATCGATGTGATCAATGCCCATGAGACGCAGGCTCTTTTCGGCGCTCTTGATGATGCGCTTTGCGGTGACGTTGTAGTGGGCGACCTTCCGATCAGGATGAAATTCGCACGGCACATAGATGCCGTTTTTCGTGACGATCTCCAGCTTGCTGCGAATGCCTGGATCCGTTTTGAGTGCTGCGCCGATGAGTTCCTCGATCTTGTAGAGCCCGTAGATTTCTGCGGTATCGATGGTGGTGATGCCGAGGTCCAGGCACTTTTTGAAGCGTTCCATCACGGCCTCTGGAGTGGATGAAGCGGGATCATCCAGGAAGCGCCAGGTGCCATAGACGAGGCGGGAAAATTCAGGTCCATTGGGGGCGATGCGGAGGCGTTCGATGTTACTCATGGTCTTGGGTGGGAGGTCGTATTGTGGACAGAAGGCGTCGGGAAGCAATCCTCAAGGTGTTTTGCACCAGCGAAAGGTGCCCGACCCACGGGGTGCTGAGTGCCGAAGGAAGAGGAAGATGTCACAAACCGGTGAGTGCGTGGCTACAACCCTGCAACGGACATTCAACAACCCTTCCGCCACCCCCAATCATGTTTGCCCTCCTCCGCACTGCGCGCCGCATCCTTCACTCGGCGGTATCCGCCGTCTTCTATCCTTGGTCACGAATCGTGATTGCAGGATCGGTCTGCACCGATGCGCAGATACCCCTGCGCTCAATCCGCCGCCGCCCGAACGAACTGGTGCTCACGACCCGCAACGCCTCCTGGACCATTGATGTGGTCCAGAACAAAGAAGCGCTCGTCTCCGGCACCAAACTAACGGCCTCAAACGTGGACTCCTTTGACCGGACACTGGCCCAGGCTGGGCGCTATCAGCTCGGAGGAGGCGGCTACAACAGCGTCTGCGCCCTGGCAGATCACCCAAATCGTGTCATCGATGAAGTTCGCGATATTGCTCTGGTCATGGAGTCGGAACCACCACGCGAACTGCTGGCAGACATGGTGGAGCGCGAGGTTTCCGTCTCACCGATTGGCCGCCGCCCTTGGCAAAAGAACGTGGTTTTACTCGATCCTAGCACGGGCGAGCGGGACATCGTTCGTGGGCCCAGCAAGCCATCTCTGCGCGATGTTTTAGTGCCCGGCTGGCGCTGGATGCTCACGCGCTTCCGTCACTCGATGCGCGCCCTGCTCATCAATTCCGTGCGTTGTGAGCCCATGATCGAACACCTCATCGGTCAGGCAGAGCGCAACAAGGCACCGGTCTTTGCAGTGCTGACACGGACCTCTTCACCGCAGCTGCGCCTGCGCGTGCTCCTGCGCCGCAGTGATGTCGCCATCTGCAATCTGGATGAATTCGGGGACCTCTGTGCGCTAGCCATGAACCAACGCGATCCTGTTTTGGACGAGGCCCACGCAGATCTTGATGATTTGGCGGTAAAACTCCAGTCACTGGTAATGCGCACTGCGAGCCGGGCGGGCATCGTGCTGACGCTGGGAAGCCGCGGCTTCTTGATCTATGACCCTGCGACGCGGTCTGTCGCCCATGGAAGCATTGATCCCACCGTGATGAAGCTTACCAGCTTGAGACTGGAGCAATTCCCAGATGCCCGCAACGGGACTGGCGATGCCTTTGCTGCCTACATGCTGCTAGCCTGGCTCCGCCGATCGGTGGAGACACCCGCGGCGACTTCGCTGCTGATCGAGGCCGCACGCCAAGCGGCACTCGATGTCATCCGCGTGCGTTTTGGCGTGGAGGATGCCTGCGTCGATCAGGTGAAAATCTGCACCATTTCGGCCATGGTCTGATGGTGGAAAACGATAGACACTTCGCGTGGTCCACGTTACAACCGCTCTCCGCCCCCATGGCGGCTACGATTACAACCAACCCATCGATATGAATACCCGCATCGCACTCGCCGCTCTCATCTCCTTCGCCAGCCTTGCTGGTGCTGAAGAAGTCTCTCTTTTTAACGGCAAAGACCTCACCGGCTGGGAAGGCCGCGCGGACCTCTGGAGCGTCAAAGACGGCTGCATCACCGGACAGACCCAGCCTGACGCAGCGAACCCAGGCAAGTCCACCCTGAAGTCGAACACCTTCCTAATCTGGAAAGATGGCGAAGTCGGCGACTTTGAATTGACCCTGCAGTACAAGATCGTCGATGCCCAGGGCAAGGGCGAAGGGTTTGGCAATTCCGGCATCCAATATCGCAGCAAGATCGTCGATCCTGCTGGTTTCGTGGTCGCAGGCTATCAGGGCGACTTTGAAATCGGTAAGACTTACAGCGGCATCCTGTACGAAGAAAAAGGTCGCGGCATCCTGGCGCAGCGCGGTCAAAAAGTCGTGATCCACGAAGGCGGCACCGAGACCGTCGATAAGAAGGGCAACAAGAAAACCGCCCCGAACATCGAAGTCACCGGCAGCGTCGGCGATAGCGCCGCTATCCAGGCCGTCATCCATCAGGCAGAATGGAACGAATACAAAATCATCGCCAAGGGTGGCCATCTCCAGCACTTCATCAATGGCACACAAACCATCGACGTGACCGATGAGACCGCCGTCGGAGCTAAGAGCGGCGTCCTCGCCCTCCAGATCCACGCTGGTGCCCCATTCACGGTTCAGTTCAAGGACATCAAGCTGACGAAGTAAGCACTGCTGTTCAGCAAAGCCTTTGAGCCGGGTGTGTTCCGAATGCGGGACCACCCGGCCTTTTTGTGTCCGGCCCAACCAGCGTTAGACGCAGACATCCTGGAGTGGGTGAGAGGGGAATCAGCTGCTCTTGGGACGGTGCACGGTTCCATCCCTTAGCAAGAGATGACTACCGTACTCCTCTCTCTCCGAGAGACGATCCCGCCAGGTCTCATCGGGTCCTCCGGCACCCATGCCTAAGGCTTGTCGGCACCGCCTCATCTCTCCGGCGTCACGGTCTTCCCTCGCCAGCAATGCCGCAGCGCCGCCACGAACTTCCTGCGGGGCCGTTCCACACTAGCCAAGGCTTCGGCGCATTTCAAAACGACCATGCAGTGTGCGGCTGGCTCTGCCTGCGCTGACGGACCACTTCCCGTCCACGTCCCATCCACCGAGCTGCAACCCGAGCCCCACGCCAGCCTCCCAGGCGCTGGCATCAATGCTCATGCTCGCGTTCCCAGCCTGTACGGTCGAGTCAGGCAGCCAACGATAACCTGCATGAGTCTCGACCCAGATTCGGGCCTTCGGTTCCAAGTAATACCGCGCTCTGCCCTCAAGCCCAAAGCCGAACTCCACGCTGGTCTTCCCACAGCGCAGATCCTCTTGCGGGATGTCCTCGCCATTTAGCGACTCCCAGCCCCGTTTCACGCGCAATTCCGCATCCACCATCGTGATCGTTGGACCGGCAGAAAGGCCCACCTCCAACCTCCGGAGCGGGCTCCAGGTCACATCTGCACTGAGAAACCACTCCTGAGTCGAGACCTGCGCTTCCGCCTGACTGTAGGCCCTCCACCGCGCCACCTCCACCAGCGCGCTGGAACTCTTCGGGCCGCTGTAGTGCGTGTTGTATCGGCGGTTGAAAACCCCTGGTTCAACCACGACTCCCTGGAAGCGATTTCCAAAACGATCCAAGAGCAGATCAAAATACGTGTAGTCATACTGGAACTCCCGCTTCCACCCCAGCGCCGTCGCAGGCGACCGTCTGCCACTGCCCATTGAGGAATCCAACATCGAAAATGTCAGCGACCAGCCGAGGGTGCCCAATGGGCTTTGCGTCACCTTTTGCCCCAAACGCAGGTAAGGTCCCACCCCCACATCACCGTTGGTGAAGTCTTGATCGGATCGACGGCCAACGCGCGACAGTGCGGTCCCGCCGTAGCCGATGAAAGAGACACTCTCCCCATTGCGGCTTGGTTCCACACGGTTCAGATCGTTGAAACCGAAGTAGCCAGACCCATCGGAAGCCCAATAGCCCACAATCCCGTCCGCATAGCCAAGGGAGTCGTCGAAACCGGGAATCCCAAGATCGCTCGGAGGCTTCGCCATCTCTGCCAGTGGCCCCGCCAGCGGCGTCAGCGACGGTGCCGGCACATGGAAGCCCGCCTTCAGTTTTCGGCTCGTAAACCCGGTGCTCCAGTACCAGGGGCTCGGCGGCGTTTGTTTTGGCAGAGTGCCAGGATCATCTAGCAGCGCATCCAGCACGGAGGGTTGCACATCCCCTTCCAAGAGGCTGGTTGTCTGCTCAGCCTCAGTGCCCCGGTAAGACGGCACCAACACTGCGGCTGGATTGGGTTCTGCGGCCACCAGAGGGGCGGCCAGCAAAGCAATGACAAAAAAATAAATAAAAGAGCGCCTGATCATTTAAAGGGACTATTTAGGCAACGAGCCCTACCAAGCAACATTAAATACTGACACGCCGAAAGAATATTCGCTTGTCAGGAACTTGCATTTGATATCGAACCGAAGGCGAGAGGCGAACCGAGATAGACAGCCTCGCAAGACGGGGCTTCCCCGCACGGGTGAAGGAGCCGTGCGGCAGCGACTGAATCAAAAGAGTTTTGATGAGGCAAAAACAAGCTCAACGAAACCGATGCCCGCTATGACCATGCCACGCGCCTTTACACCCCAAGATATGCCCACTTTTGGGCAACATACGCCCCTGGGGTTAGCCGTTCCAAAGTTGGAGGGGTGTGTATGAAACTAACTTTGCAGGACGACCAAATAAGAACCTGCCCAACGAGGAGAAACAAAGATGACTCAAGCCAATAGCGAAAAATCTGTCACTCACTCCTTGGCTCCAGATCGGCATCTGTTGGGGCGCGATGCGGCGAACTCGGATCGCAGCCAAGCTGCGCAAAGAGAGTGGCCGCCGCACCTGATCGGCGAACAACACCACACCGTCATCGATCTGGGAAAAGTGAAACGCTTGGTGATGATGGTAACGCCAGAACAGGGTGCCAGCTTCAAGGATGAAGTCTGGGAGGCCATCTCCACCATCCGCGCCATCTTGCAGCAACAAGATGAGCCAATGGCGGTGACAATGCAGACCGTGTTCATGCGTGATCGTGCCGAGGTTCCCATCGCAAAGAAGCTCTTTGAGGCCTACTTCGGAGATGAAATGCCGCTGACATTGTTTGTCGTGCAGCCACCCTGCGAAGGCAGCCGTTTGGCCATCGAGGCCTGGGCAGTCAGCACGAATTCTGCACGGGTTGAATATCACAGTCCAGACTTGGTGACCGTTACCTACGACGACATGCGCTGGCTCTACGCCTCTGGTGGGGCGCTGCATCGGAGTGGTCGCACCGCCTACGATCAGTCAGCGGATGCCTTCGAATGCATGCAGCGTGTGCTGGAGGGAGCCGGTGCTTCCTTCGAAGACGTCGTTCGCGTCTGGCTCTATCAGGGCTGCATCACGAAGGAGGTCAATGGTGTGGAACGCTACCGGGAGTTAAACCGAGCGCGGACAGACTTCTTCGCTGACATCGATTTTGACCATCGGCCCATCCCTGTCGCCAACAACGGTCACGCGATTTACCCAGCCAGCACCGGCATCGGAACGTGTTGCGATGGCCTCGTCACGGCCTGCATGGCCCTGCAAACTGAGCGCAAGGACGTCGTGCTGTTGCCCCTGGAAAATCCGCTCCAAGTTTCCGCCTTCGACTATCCAAAAGTCTATTCGATGAAGAGCCCTAAATTTGCTCGAGCCATGGCTGTGCGAATGGGGGATCATATCACCACCTGGATCTCCGGCACCGCTAGCATTGTCGATTCTGAAACCGTGTTTCAAGGTGATGTCGAAAAGCAGACGGACCAGACCCTGACAAACATTGAGCGGCTCATCGACGCGGAGAACTTCACCCGGCTGGGATGGCCTGATGGTGGGGCGACACTGGAGGATCTGGCGAAGATTCACGTCTATGTCAAACACGCTGAGGACTATGCGAAGGTCCGTGCTGTGTGCGAACGCCGCCTCGGGCACCTTCCAGCAATCTATGCCGTGGCAGATGTCTGCCGACCAGACCTTCTGGTGGAGATCGAAGGTGTCGCCTTTTCATCTCTCAAAAAACTCCCGCTGGAGGGCTCCAAAGCGTGAACGCGATGCAACCTTCCCTCTCCATCTTGATCGCGCTTTCATTAAGCGCGTTTGCATCTTTGCAGGCAGAGCACCCTGGTTTTGAAAGCGGCATAGCACAGATGCCTGCCGGGCAAAACCTGGAGGCCAGCCAAAAATTAGATCAACTGGTCTTCAAAAAGCAGGACGAACTCGGCATCAAGCGGGCGAATCTGTGCTCTGACTCAGTCTTTCTGCGTCGCGCCTTTTTAGCCGTCATCGGCACCTTGCCCACGGAAGCAGAGACACGCGGATTCCTGGAGTCCAAGGCCCCCGACAAACGCACGCAATTGATTGAGATCCTCCTACAGCGGCCGGAGTTCAATGACTTCTGGGCCATGAAGTGGGGAGACGTGCTGCGCGTTAAGGCGGAGTTCCCCATCAAGCTTTGGCCAAACGCGGTGCAGGCCTACCACCGCTGGATTCACACCAGCGTGAGATCCAACAAGCCGCTCCACCTCTTCGCCCGCGAACTCCTGGTGGC
>CAZCAL010000008.1:21255-25659 GCA_964496625.1 uncultured Verrucomicrobiaceae bacterium
CGCACGCCACAGGGCATCGCTGCGACTGTCGCTCTGACGTTCATGGGAGAGCGCGCTGACACGTGGCCAAAAAAGAAGCTGGATGCGATGGCGGGATTCTTCGGAGAACTTGCCTTCAAAGCGACTGCGGAATGGAAGGAGGAAATCGTCTATTACGATCCGACCGCCGACAAGGATCAGCTGACCAAAACGGCGATGTTTCCCGATGGCACACCCGGCGGTATCAAGTCCGGTCAGCATGATCCCCGCGTCGTCTTTGCTGACTGGTTGTTGCGCCCAGAGAATCCGTGGTTCAGCCGAAGCATGGCCAACCGCATTTGGGCTTGGCTGATGGGACGCGGCATCGTGGAGGAGCCGGATGATTTTCGCCCTGACAATCCACCGTCAAACCCAGAGTTGCTCTCCTTTCTCGAGCACGAATTCGGCAGTTCAAAGTGCGATATGCGTTATCTTTTCCGGGTCATTCTGAACTCCCAGACCTTCCGGCTCTCTTCGATCCCTGCGCAAGACACGCCAGATGCTGCTGCTCAGTTTGCCCACTACCCACTGCGCCGCCTGGAAGCGGAGGTGCTCATTGATGCGCTCAACCAAATCACTGCAACGAGGGAAACCTATAGCAGCCCGATCCCGGAACCCTTCACCTTCATCCCTGAGAACGTGCGCGGCATCGCGTTGGCGGATGGCAGCATCACCAGCTCGTTCTTGGAACTGTTTGGGCGACCGCCCAGAGACACTGGCTTTGTATCCGAGCGCTCCAGCGAGACCAGCCCCGCCCAACGGCTGCACCTCCTGAACTCCACTCATGTGCAGGGAAAAATCAAACAGTGTCCGCTGGTGGAGGATGCGGAGGCTGGCGATCATGACATGATCAAGCTGGCGGATAAAATTTACGTCACCTTACTTTCGCGAGCACCTACCGCCGAAGAAATTGCTGCGCTGAAGGAACACATCAGCAGCACCTACAGCAATGACCGCGCCATGGCATCAGACTTGGTGTGGGCGCTGATGAACCAACCGGAATTCTATTTCAACCATTGATCCATCGCCATGAGCACACTTTCCCATCAACTTGGTTCCGACCTGGCACACGATGTCGCCATGGTTAATCGACACATTGGACCAATCCCCCTCTCACGTCGCGAAGCGCTGCGACGCTGCGTCTATGGCTCCGCAGGCCTGCTGCTGATGGAGCCCTTCGTGGTGCGCGGTGCCCCACGACCAAGCGCCCTAACCGCTGAAGGGAAGGCAAAATCCGTCATCCAGATCTGGATGTGGGGCGGACCCTGCCACATCGATACCTTCGACCCGAAACCCGAAGCTGGACGCGAATACACTGGCGCGCTGGATTCCACCATCGAGACCAATGTGAGCGGCGTGCGGATCGGTCAGTTGTTACCAGAGCTGGCAAAGCAGGCGGACAAATACTCCCTGATCCGCAGCATGACGCATGGCAACAACGGCCACGAAACCGCCTCCTATCTCGTGCAGACTGGCCGGGCCTCGGAGCGCGATGTTTTCCCTGGGCTTGGTGCGGTGGTGTCCTACTTCAAGGGGTATGATGCGGGATACAAAGGACTCATTCCTCCGTATGTCGTGCTAACGGAACCTCAGGGCCGCTTCTCGGAGGCAGGATTCCTTGGCCCACGCTACAAACCCTTTGCAACCGGTGGTGACCCTGCTGCGAAACCCTTTGCCGTAGAGGGCATCGTCACTCCAGGCATCACTGAAGAGCATCAGCATGAACGGCGCAAACTGCTCGGTGGCTTGAACACACTCGGCGGTGCCCTGCCTGGGAATGCCACTTTGAAGACCGTCGTGGATTCCGAACAGCAGGCTTATGAACTCATTCTTGGCGACTCGGGAAAGCTCTTTGATCTCTCGCAAGAGGCAGACGCAATGCGAGATCGCTATGGGCGCAATACCTTTGGGCAGTCCTGCCTGATGGCGCGGCGGCTTGTTGAAAAAGGGGTGCCTTACATCACCATCAACCACAAGGGGTGGGACACACACAAGCAGCACTTCCAGATTATGAATCGCAAGCTGCCAGAGTTCGATCAAGGCCTCGCCGCACTCATCGCAGACCTTGCTGATCACGGCCTCTTGGATAGCACCATCGTCTATTGCACGGGCGAATTTGGTCGCACACCCAAAGTCGCCACGGAGTCACCCTGGAATGGCGGAAGGCATCACTATGGGAAGGTCTTTTCCTGCCTCCTCGCTGGCGGCGGATTCAAGGGCGGACAGGTCGTCGGGTCCTCCGACGCCAAGGGGGAGGAAGTCGCCGAGCGGCCCGTCTATCCAGCAGATGTGATTGGCAGCATCTATGGGCAAATCGGTATCCCTGCGGATGCAATCTTGCCACACCCGTTGGGCACACTGACCCACGTCGTCCCCGACAAGACAGAAGGCGTCCCGATGGGCGGCATGCTGACTGAGATTCTTTGACCCCTCTTTAAAGACTATGTGCCCACATCCTATTCATCGCCTCCATTGTATCGGATGCACGCTGCTGCTCTGGGGCAGCGCCTCCGCGCTTTGCCTTGCACAACCAGCCCCACACATCGGCTTTGTGTATCCGGCAGGCGGGCAATCGGGCACCTCCTTTGAGGTGACTGTCGGTGGCCAATACCTGGACGATAGCATGGGCGTGATCGTCTCTGGCGAGGGCATCACCGCGCAGGTCCTTGATCACAACAAGTTGCCATCGGCCCAAGTGATCGATGATTACCGCGACAAGCTGCGCGAAGTACAGGCACAGCTGCGCACGCTCCGGCAGGGCGATAGTCTCGCCGCAGATCAGGTCCTGCCAACGATTCGCAAGCTTCTGCGCGAAGCGGGGCTTACCGAGAAGATGCTGCTACAGGTCTCCGAATATGACCGGCGGAGGAATGATCCGAAGCAACAGCTCAACACTCAGATTGGCGAATCAGTGCGCGTGAAAGTCACCATCAGCGACAACGCAGAGGTGGGCATCCATCACTGGCGGCTGCAAACACCTGCGGGCATCAGCAATCCAATGCGCTTCGTCGTTGGGCAGTTGCCGGAGGTTCTTGAAGCGGCTCCTCCACCGACCTTTGATTTGGAAAACTACCGAGGCGGGACAGACGCACTCAATGTCAAAAGGATGGAAACCCCACCCGTCACACTGCCAGTCACTCTCAACGGAAGGATCCTGCCTGGGGAAGTGGATGAATTTGCCTTCTCCGCCAAAAAGGGAGAGCAGATCGTCCTGGCTCTGCATGCGCGTAGCCTCATTCCCTATCTTGCAGACGCTGTGCCAGGCTGGTTCCAGTCCGTGGTATCCCTGCATGACGACGCTGGATATGAAGTGGCCTACTCTGATGGCTATCGCTTCGATCCAGATCCTGTCTTGTTCTACAAGATCCCCTCGGATGGGCTCTACCATATCCACGTTCATGACTCCATCTACCGTGGGCGCGATGACTTCGTCTATCGGATCACCTTGGGTGAGCTGCCCTTCCTTACTGGAATCTCTCCGCTGGGGGCAACTGCGGGAAGCAAGATCGAACTGACCTTTCAGGGCGGCAATCTGGGCACCGACTTCAAGCAAACGTATGAAGTGCCGGACACGCCCGGCATCATTCTCCAGCAAGCTACCGTCGCTGGGAAGAGATCAAATTCCATCCCGTTTCAAATAGATGCCTACCCAGCAGAACCCGAGCGGGAGCCCAATGCCAGCCTCGGCGCAGCCCAGTCTGTCAAACCACCCGTGATCATTGATGGGCGAATAGACGAACCTGGAGACGCAGATTTTTTTCGACTCAAGGGACCCGGAAACAAAGAGATGATCTTCGAAATCTTCGCACGTCGTCTAGGATCGCCCATGGACGCAAGCCTCGCTGTCTTCGACGATGATGGGCAACAGATTGCCTTCAATGATGATCACGAAGACCTCGGCTCCGGTCTCACGACTCACCATGCAGATTCCCGCATCAGCGTAAAGTTGCCACCTTCAGGAGCATGCTTTGTGCGCGTTACTGACACTCAACATCAAGGCGGTATCACCAATGCGTATCGGTTGAACATCCACCCAGCCAAGCCCTCCTTCTCACTCCGCATCACTCCATCCTCCCTCAACGCCAAACCTGGCAGTGGCGCACGCTGCACCGTTCATGCACTGCGCACCGATGGATTCGACGGCGCGATCACCCTGCAACTCCAAGATGCGCCCTCAGGCTTCGCGCTATCAGGAGCCACCGTTCCTGCTGGACAAGACCACGTTGACATCTCCATCACCGTGCCATCGTCACCCATCGAAAGGCCAGTGGCGCTAACGGTGCTGGGCAAGGCAGAGGCCGATGGGGATGCCCCAGCTGTTGAAGCGATTCCTGCCGAAGACATGATGCAGGCCTTCATCTACCGGCATCTCGTGCCCGTCGATGC
>CAZCAL010000009.1:0-18591 GCA_964496625.1 uncultured Verrucomicrobiaceae bacterium
CGACATGAAAGAAGCGCTCGTCGCTGCAGGGGTTCCAGAGGAGGCGATCTACTGTGACTACGCCGGCTTCCGCACCTTCGACTCCGTCATTCGCGCGCAAAAGATTTTCGGCCAAAACAAGATCACCATCATCTCCCAGCGCTTCCATAATGAGCGCGCTGTGTATCTAGCGCGTCGGCTTGGGATGAAGGCGGAAGGCTACAACGCCACCGCCATCGCGACCCGGTCTGCGCCGCTCACCTATGCGCGGGAATGGCTGGCGAGGGTGGCCGCGGTGATTGATGCGGAGGTCTGGAAGGCACAGCCGAAATTCCTTGGCGAACCCGTCTTGATCACGCAAGCAGCTCACTGAGACGCATCTCAGGGGGCTGACCAGATCGCCACTCCCATGTGGTAGGCATTCAATTCAGGGGCGGTCTTTGAGTAATACGCGGTGACGATTTTTCCATCGGCGCGCTGCACGCTGCTCGGATAACCGCAGTCTCCCACAAAGCTGTGTGCGATCCGCAACGGCTCCGACCATGTCTTGCCGCCATCGTCGCTAAACTTGGCGCAGACGCCATGACGACCTGCAATGCGGACGCCATAGCTGAGTAAAAGTCTGCCGTCCTTCAGCTGGCACAGCTGCCCGTTGATCTCGTTGCGAGCAGTGGGTTTCCCCAGACTGCTCCAGGTCTTACCATCGTCCGTCGAACGAAAGATCTCCATGGAGTCTGTCCGCGCAGCAGCCAGCCAGGACCCATCGGATTGTGGGAGAATGTCTGTCTCGTTGTGCTGGGGCCCGATGACAGAGACGGTCTGCCAGGTATGTCCATCGTCATCGCTGCGCAGACTCCAGGAGCGCCAGGACTTGGTTTTGGTGCCTTTTTTGGGATCGGCAAACTGGCCCTGATAAGTGCTGGTGTGCAGGGCACCGTCCGTGCCAGTCCAGATATCGCCAAACGGAATGTGCTGGCTCCACTCAGCGCTTTCTGCCAATGGGAAAGCGGTCTCCTTCGTCCAACTCCGCCCGCCATCGCTAGAGCGCATCACCCATGGAGCGAGGATGTCATCCCGGAAGTCCGCCTGCTTGGGGCGATCTGGCTGTTGCTCGTTGGTCCATCCCGAACAGAGCACTACCAAATCACCGTTCTTCGCCAGACCAGCGCTGTGGTTCATTCGGATCGTGTTGGGCTCATGCTGGGTGACCGTGGCACGCTTTTCCCACTCCGTGCCATCCTTGCTGGCATAACAATCGACGTCACCCTGCATCGTGCCATGGCCGGGTTGGTTAAAGAGCACTGCGGTGATACTGCCGTCCGGCATCAGCGTGAGGTTTGGCCAGGCACAGACGTTTTTCACGGCGACGAATCGCTGGAGATTCTTTGGCTCAACTTCGCCTGTCTGGGGTGCAGACTTCCAAAGCGAAAACTCACGCCCAGGTTGATCGACACGGAACTGGACGAGCCGTCTTTTTTCCATCTCCGTCACATAGATCGTGCGGCCATCAGGTCCACCGAAGCAAAGGTTGGACGGGCTGGCACCCAGCACATCGATCTCCTGGAGCACCTCGCCCTGCGGGGTCATCTTCACCACGGTGCCCTTGCCATGCCGGGTGATGTAGAGATTGCCATCGATATCGCAGCGCATCCCGTCGAATCCATGATCGGGGAACTCTTTGATGAGGCGTTTGTTTTGTAGAGCGCCCTTGGTATCAATGTCGAAGGACCAGACCTTGCGCTGCGCACTCTCGTTTACATAAAGGTGCGCTCCATCTGGGCTGACCTCGATGCCGTTCGCGGTGCCCATACCTTCCGCCACGCGGGTAAATTTCCCCGCTGCATCAATGCGCCAGATTTGGCCGGTGCTGTCTTTCCAATTTGGATCGCTGGCATACAAAATTCCATCGCGAGTGATGGCGATGTCGTTAGGCTGGTTCAGCTCTGCATTGTGTGCGAACACCGTCACCTCTTGGGTCGCCAAATTCAGCCGCAGGATATTATGCCCCGTGTAGTCTGCGATGTAAGCTTCACCCAGGGCACCGATCCTCATGCCATTGCCAGTGCTGCCAGTCGGTAGCGTGACAAAGAGGGCAACCTCACCAAACGGGCTCGTACGGCCAACGGTGCCTTCCTTTTCAAAATTCACCGCATACACATTCCCCACTGAATCCACACAGGGTCCCTCGATACCACCTGTGAACTGGCCTTCTTGAGTCAGCGGACTGGCGACAAAGAGCTGTTCTGCAGCCAGTGAGACCGAGGGCAATTGACAGAGGATGGCAGCGATGGCGGGAAGAGCTTTCATGCGTGAAGACCAACGTTGCGTCGAAGGCTCGTTTCACGATGAATCACGAATTGCATGACAAGGCAGAGGAATGATGTTACGCGCAGTGATGCCGGATCAGTCTCCCAGTGAGCCATCCCCCGCAGGAGTGCCCACCGTTTATCGTCCCAACGTCGCCGCGATTTTGCAGCGCGATGATGGGAGCATTTTTGTGGCGGAGCGTATTGGCATCAAGGGTGCCTGGCAATTCCCACAAGGCGGAGTGGATAGCGGCGAGGACGCAGAGACGGCTCTGTTTCGCGAGTTGGAAGAAGAAATCGGGGTGCGCAAAGAGCATGTCACCATCCTTTCGCGTCGCGATGGGTATCGTTATGCCTTCACCAAAGGCCGACTCAAATACGGAGTGTACGGAGGGCAAGAACAGAGCTATTTTTTGTGCCGATTCAGCGGCACTGATGCAGACTTTAATCTCGACGCCACGGATCGCGAGTTCGCACGCTGGAAGTGGATCATGCCAGCGGAATTTAAGGGCGATTGGGTCCCAAAATTCAAGCGACACGTCTATCGCCAAGTCTTGCTGGACTTCTTCGCAGTCGATATCGGCGATTGACGGCCACTGGGCTTGATCGCCCATTTGACTTGCTGCTAGCGCGCTTCATTACTACCCGCCCTATGCGAATCCTATCCGGCCTTCAACCCAGCGGGCGTCTCCACATCGGCAACTTCTTCGGAATGATGGAGGCCGCGCTGAAACTCCAGCATGAGGGCGAGGCCTATTACTTCATCGCGGATTATCATAGCCTCACCTCCATCCATGACGCGAAGGTGCTGCGTGAGAATGTCCGCGAACTCGCCATCGACTTTCTTGCGTGCGGTCTCGACCCTGAAAAGTGCGTCTTCTTCCGTCAAAGTGATGTCCCTGAGGTCACAGAGCTGGCCTGGATTCTCAGCACAGTGACGCCCATGGGCCTGTTGGAGCGATGCCACTCCTACAAGGACAAGGTCGCCCACGGTATTTCCGCCTCGCACGGTCTCTTCGCCTATCCGGTGCTGATGGCGGCAGATATTTTGATTTATGACAGCGATGTTGTGCCAGTCGGCAAGGATCAGAAGCAGCACGTCGAAGTCACCCGAGATTTGGCGATCAAGATGAACGAGGCCTTCGGCGAAGGCCTTCTGCGTATCCCTGCTCCGCGCATTCGTGAAGAGACCGCGACCGTGCCTGGACTTGACGGGCAAAAGATGAGCAAGAGCTACAACAACACCATTCAGCTCTTTGAAGAAGAAAAGGCGCTGAAGAAGAAGATCATGGGAATCAAGACGGACTCAACCGCCGTCGAAGATCCAAAACCAATCGAAGGCTCCTCGATCCTCGCGCTCTATAAATTGGTCGCCAGCGAAGCGGATTACGAGGTCATGGTCGCAGACCACCAGCGCGGCGGCATTGGCTACGGAGATTTTAAGAAACGATTGCTCCAGGCGACCTGGGATTACTTTGCTCCGATGCGCGCGCGCCGCGATGCTCTCATCGCAGATTCAGCCTACGTTGATCGGGTCCTCGCCGAAGGAGCCGCCAAAGCCCGCACTATCGCCCGTGCCACGCTGACTCGTGTCCGGGATGCGGTTGGCTTGGGGTGAGTGGGCTTTTGGCCAAACGGAACTGACAGAATCAGGGAACTCGCCCCTGTGGCCGGGAAGCCGTGTCCACGGTGCGCGGTGACATAGAGAAGACTTGCGCAGCCTTTAGCGCTTTCATGGACGGTTCATCTGCTACCGGCCTCAGAGAGGCTAGCTATAGCTGCCGCTGATCGCCGATCACGGTGGTCGGGTGTTTGATGATCTCTTTGCACGAGAGAACACCGTAGAAGGGCTCAATTTTGGTCCCAAAGTTATGATGAATTGTCTTGATTCTATAATTTGAATCGCTATTGTGAAAATAATCTCAAATTCGAGATGGCCCCGCCCGAAACATATTATGGTTTTTACAGAGTCACTCCCATCTCGTTTGCAGCCCTTGGCTTTGTGCTTCGTCGGTTTGACGGCTCTGGAGGCGATTGGAGGGTCTGGTCTGATGGCAGCCCCAATTGAGAATGCCAACCCTCGGCTTTACGTGGATTATTCCGCAAAACCACCACCGGAAGCGCTCGCCGCCTTCAACGTGTGCATCCTTGATCCTGGGGCCGAAGCGGACTTGGCACCTGGCCATGCCATGGGGAATCAGTACTTAGCCTATCTGTCCACCGTGGAGGCCGGGAAAGGCTCGGCGCTGGCCCGCCTGGCAGAGGAACGCGGGATTCCGACCTTGGGAAAAAACGAGCACTGGGACAGTTCCCTGCTGGACATCCGCCACCCTGCGTGGCAATCGGCGATGGTGGAGACCTTGGGTGCGGAGTGCCTGCGACTGGGCTACGACGGATTTTTCCTGGATACCGTGGAAAGTATAACACTCCTTGAAAAAGCGCATCCGAAGGACGGTCCAGCCTTTCGGGCGGCCATGGTTGCTATGATTCGGGCCCTGCACCAAAGGTATCCTGGGGCGCAGATGGTCGTGAATCGTGGCTTCGACGTCCTGCCTGAAGTGGCGGGGATCATTGATGGAGTGCTGGTGGAGAGTGTTTACCAATCATTTGACCCGCAGACCCGCGCCTACAAGGCGATGACGCGCGAGGACTCGGCCTGGCTGGAGCAAAAAATCCGCAGCACCCAGAGCCTCGGCCTGAAAGTCTATGCGGTGGACTATGTGGACCCGAAAAATACGGTGCTTGCCAAGGCCACAGCAGAACGCCTCCGCGTCCTGGGCTGCGTGCCTTTTATCTCGACCCCAGAGCTGAAGGGCAAGATCGTCGCCCCTGTCTGCGCCGTGCCGCGGCGTGTCTGGGTGTTGCATGGGTGGGATGAAAAGGTCACGGGCGTGGCCTCCGCGCCTTCTGACGAGACCCAAACTGCAGGCTTGCTTGGACCTGCGCTGCGCTGGACCGGGGCAGTTCTGGAATATCATGATATTGGCAAAGGCACCCTGCCAGCGCTGCCTGAAGAACCTATCGCCGGGGTGGTGCTGGACGCAGACTTACACATCGGCACCGCAGGACAAATAGCCCTGGCCCAATGGGTGGCGGAGATCAAGGCCCTGGGCATTCCCCTTTTGATCCAAGGCCAACCTTGGGAAGACCCCGCTGCCTGGGCCAGCATCCGCGAGACGTTGGGACTGCAAGGCACGGGAGCCATGGTCTCTGGAGTCGCCAAAACTTCCGTCGCCACACTCGACAATGAACTCTCCCTCGGCGGACGTATTTTGCAGCCCTTGCAGGCAGGCTTTCGCGATCTCCGCGCCCCTGCGGAGGCTCGGGTGCTGCTCTCCTGGCGGGGGGATGTCGGCACCGCGCAACCCGCCCGCTATGACGCCTGCTTCATCGCGAGTTGGGGCATGCTTTGGCATGATCCGACGGCGCTCAGTCTCGGCCCGCAGGTGGATCTGCTGCGCCTGACGGCCAAATGGCTGCCCGCGCTGGAGGAAACGCCCGTCCCTGATGTGGCGATCCAAAATGGCCGGCGGATGTTTGTTTTTCACATGCAGGGGGAGGGCTTCACCGCCAGGGCTCAATTCCCCGGCGCACCGACGTGTGGAGAGGTTTTCCGCTCTGAGGTTCTGAACCACTTCACACTTCCAGTGACGGTGGCCCTGAGTGAGGCAGATCTGCGCGGCTTTTCTCCAGAGAGCGATCCCACCCATGCGGTAGAGTATGAAGCGGTTGCCCGCTCCATTTATGAACTGCCGCAGGTCGAAGCGGCATCCAATTCCTTCTCTCGCCCCACTGGTTGGTCAGCAGACGTTCCGGCCACGGGCCCGCTGAACGGCGCGGTGAAAGACAGTCAGCGTGGGTTGCACCGGGAGATCATCGGATCGTTGAACTACCTCCAAAACCAAATGCTGCCACCCGGCAAGTCCATGCAGATGTTCCTCTGGCCTCTCGGCGCACGACCCACCGCTGAGGCGATGGCGCTCTGCAAGCAGATTCACGTCGCGCAAATGCCGGACGCCTGGAATCCACGCTGGCCCTCCCCTTCGCCAGCGGCGCAATCAGGGAAGATTGGGCTTCTCGGGCTGGATCACCACCGTCTGCAGGATGCGGATCAACTGATTCGGGGCTGGGCAGAGGGGGCTACTGGCATGATTACCACTCCCGTTCACTTGGCCGCGACTTTTCGTCAGGTGCAGGACGCCGAAGGGCTCTCCACCCTCTTGCGCACGCTCGATTGGTGCCAAGCGCAGCCCCTCCATGCCGTCACCGCTGCCCAATACGCACGGATCGCCGCCGATGCCGCCGCCACCAAGGTGCTGACGCTGGGACGTGATCACTGGTTGATTGCGAACAGTGGCTGGTCACGCACGCTGCGCCTTCCGGTGCGGATGGGAGTGCCAGATCTTGCGCGCTGCCGAGGCATCGTTGGCTGGACCACCCGCAATGGCCAGATTTACATCCAAACAATGGGCAACCCTGTCACCGAGCTCGTCATGGTGAGTGAGACTGACATTGGACAACAGATGCACTTGGCTGGGACGAACCGCCCGGTCCGCATCTACAGCCGCTCTCAATCCGCCATTGTCATCGCGACGTCAGAGACGGGTAGCGTCGAGGTCACCGTAGGGGGACTGGCCCCTGGGGCGATGTGCACGGCACGCGGCCCTGGCGCACCGCTTCATCACTTGGCAGATGCAGAGGGTCAGGCACTCCTGACGCTGCCGCCACGCTCCGTCATCACCCTCCGGGCATCCCAGCTTCCGTATGCAGCGATGCGATAGCCCACCTTCCCACCACCTCTTGCGTGCTGCGGCGCTGGGCCTAGTGCTCGGCGCTGGCGCGGTAGGTGCGTTTTGGCTGGCCACTCGCCCGACTCCGGCGGCGACTCTGCCGGACAAGTACGACCAAATGCGGCTGAGTGTGCTGACGCGCTTCCTCAGCATCTCGACACATTCTTCCGCGAAAGAGGCACAGGCTGCCCTCCCAAACCTAGCCCCCGACACTCTCCAAAGCCTCATCGACTGGGCACCGCGCCCGCCTGCAGAGATGATTGATGCGCTGCTGGCCGCAAATCAACCCCTCCTGGCAGACCCAAAATTGACACGCGCCTTCCTCTACGTCGCCCTGAACCGCAGCGACAAGATTTCCACCGGTCAGGCCTTTTCCCATCTCGTCGCACCCACGGATATTTCCCTGCCAGAGCAAGACCGCCTCGACGCATTGCGCCTGCTGGCGAATCGTGCACTGAAGGAACACGACACCAAACTGGCCGCAGAAATCCTCCTGCGCGCCTGCGATTCCCCTGTCGCCGGGTGGTCCGTGCTGGACCTGTTTGTCGCCGTGTGCCGATCTGGACGTCATTCTGGCAACGCCATCCAAACGATTCGTGATTGGCTCATCGAGCCCCCAGACAACACCCGCCCCCAGGATCTAGAAATCGCCCGCGACCTGCTGGTGAAGGTCCAAATTGAGTCTGACCACGCTCAGGATGCCCTGGATGAATGCATCATCCAACTGGTCGAGGCTGGGGATGCGCCGGTTTCTGAGCGCCTCCTCCAAAGGGCCTTGGCTCCCGCCCGACTTTGCAAAAAGACCGAGGTTCTGCTTCCATGGATTGATCGTTTTCTCACCAGCTTTGATTGCGATGGATTGGAGTGGTCCGAAGTAAGCCCAGGTGTCGATTCCAGATGGCAGCAATGGGCCGCCCACGCAGCCGCGTTTGCAGAAAGGGCGCACTTTGAGCCCCGCGCCTGCGATCTCTACCTGCGCATGGCCGCTGCTGGGATGCCGGGGGCACTCTCGCGGGCGTGGCTGCTCAGCCCTCGTCTGGGTCGGCGTGATGAATGCCTGATCCTGATGGACCGCATCGCCGCATCCAAAGACGGCTGCTCCAGGCTTCTAGCCACTGCACGAGAAGTCGCTGCATTGGGCGATCCCAAGCTGGTGCACGATCTTCTTCAGGTTCTCGAACAACGGCAGCCGCAGTGTCGGGAGCTACAGCTCGAACGGGCAAAAATCCTGACCGCTGGCAAAGATGCACGCGCCTGCCTCAGCACCTGGCAGTCTTTTGTGGGACGTTTTCCCGAGGATGCTGAAGGCGTCCATCAACTAGCCGCATGCCAAGTGACAGCCGGATTCCCCGAGTCGGCTTTTGAGACCTTGCAGAAACTACCGGTCGCCCGGCTCGATGCCGCGAGCCTGCGCACCCTCAGCTCGCTAGCCATCGGCCAAGGGCGAGCATCCATCGCACGCACCGCGATGGACGAACTCGCACGGCGCGGCACTGCCCCAGAACCTGGAGACGCCCTGCTGCGAGTCCGCAGCGGTGCGGGTACGGTCGTCGTCGTCGTTAGCGAACGATGATCTTCGCCGCCGCCTGACCCTGACGATCATCGGGCGATGAAACGAGGATCTGTGCGAGGTGATGCCCTCCGCGCCAGGCTGCGCCGCTGATTGGACGCACCTGGATCAGGTAGGCGCCGGAGCCAGCGTTGCGGAAATTCACGATGTTATTGCTAAAGGGCGACATTTGCCCAGGCACTTCAAAATGCTCCATGACGGTGAAATGATCCTCCGTCAAATCTGCTACCGGCCAGCCCGCGCAAGTGACCAGCACCAAAAGGTTGGCAGGCTGGGTATTGCCGGAGGCGGCAGAGCCCGGCGATCCCTGCGCCGTAACCGTCAGCGGGACATTCGGCGGGATCTCAGGCTTCGGAACTTCGTCCAATTTCATTTTCATGGTGGGAGCGGCGACCGGAGAACTGACGACGAACGCAGGGGCTGGCACAGGAGGCGGTGTTGGTTTAGGAGGCGGGGGGGCGGCTACTGCCTTCGGCGCTGGGCTGGGCTGAGGCTTGGCCACAGGTTTGGCCGGAGCCTTAGCTGCGGGCTTGGTGGCGGGCTTTGGTTTGGTCGCAGGGAGCGACTTCTTGGCCGGAATCGACACCTTCTTAGCGGGAGCTTTTTTCGACGCAGGCTTCACCGGTTTGGTCGGCTTGGGAGCCGGCTTTTTGGCCGGCGCTGCCTTTTTCATCTGGGTCGTTTTCTTGGCCATACAAAGTTTCTATGTGAATTTTCGCGAGGCTACCAAGAAATGCTGCCAGCTGTCGAGCAGTGTGTGACGACTAGGTCACGAAAAGCGCTCTTTTTTACGTAGCTCCCATCAAATCCTCTGTTTTCGGCGCTCCCGCCCGCGCTCTGGGTTTCTATCGCCACTTTGGCAAGGGGCGTTCCTTGGCGTGCGTTGGTACTTCGAATCTGACGCTTATGCACCCCTTCGAAGAACAAATTCTGCGCACCCGTCGCGAGTTCCTCACCTCCTCCGCCAGTGGTCTCGGGATGATGGGGCTGGGTGCATTGCTGGCTCAGGATGGCCTCATTTCTTCGGGCTCGGCCGCCGATCTAGCCACCACTGACCCCCTCAAACCGCGTGCGCCGCACTTCCCGGCCAAGGCAAAGAACTGCATCTTCATCTTTATGGAGGGTGCCCCCAGCCAGATGGATCTCTTTGATCCAAAGCCAAAGCTTAACGAGCTCCACGGCCAACCGCTGCCGGACAGCATGACCAAAAACGTGCGCTTTGCCTTCATCAAAAAGGAAACGGCGCGCCTCATGGGCAGTCCGCGGAAGTTTAAGAAGTACGGCCAGTCCGGGATGGAGTTCAGCGATTTCCTACCCCACATGGCCCAGACGGCGGACGATTGGCTGATGGTCCGCAGCCTCCACACGGAGCAGTTCAATCACCACCCAGGGCAGCTCGTCCTGCACTGCGGGCGGGCGCAGTTTGGCCTCCCTACCGTCGGCTCCTGGCTGAACTACGGTCTCGGTAGCCCCTCCCAGAACCTCCCCGGCTACGTGGTGCTCTCCGCCGGGCGCGGCACCAGCGGCGGGGCCAGCCTGTGGCAGAGCGGTTTCCTGCCCAGCTCTTACGCCGGGGTGCTCTTCCGCAATCAGGGGGAGCCCGTTCTGAACCTGAAAAATCCCGCCGGTCTGCCGATGAGCCTCCAGCGCAAAGGCCTGGATGCCCTCCTGGAACTCAATCAAAGCCGCCTGGACCAAGTGCGCGATCCAGAAATCGCCAGCCGCATCGCTGCCTACGAGTTGGCCTTTCGCATGCAATCCGCCGCGCCAGATTTGATCGACCTAAAGGGCGAAAGCGCGGAGACGCTGGAGATGTATGGCGTGAATCGCCCTGACCCGCCCAACAAAGCCACTCGTGGTGGCGGCCCAGGTCAGTTCAAGGCCTTCGCCACCAATTGCCTGCTGGCACGTCGGCTCGTGGAGCGGGGCACTCGCTTCGTCAGCATCATGCACGCCTCATGGGATCACCACAGCAATCTGGACAATGAACTGGCGTACAATGCTGGCATGGCGGACCAACCCATCGCTGCCCTGCTAAAGGACCTGAAGCAGCGCGGTCTGCTGGACAGCACGATGATTGTCTGGGGCAGCGAATTTGGACGGACCCCGCTGGGGGAAAACCGCAACGGCAGCGCCAATGTCTCCGGCAGGGATCACCACCCCTTTGCCTTCACTATGCTGGCGGCAGGTGGCGGGCTGAAGGGCGGCCTGACCTACGGAGAGACGGACGAAATCGGCTGGAGCATCGTGCGCGATCCCGTGGATCTACACGACTTCCACGCCACCATGCTGCACCAGTTTGGCTTTGATCACCTGAAACTGACCCACCGCTTCCAAGGTAGGGACTTCCGGCTCACCGATGTAGCCGGAAAGGTGATCAAGGACTGGATCGCGTAGGCTCCCCCCGAAGACGGAAAACGCAGCCAACGCCCAGCGGCGTTGGCTGCTGAAGAACCTTGTGGTTAGGCGGTCTCGCCGTACTCCCGGTCTTTGAAGCGCCCAGGAACGGGATACGGATATTTGCCTTCCGCATTCGCGAGCAATGGCGCCGGGCCATCGAGGGTGAGTTTGTCCACATCTGGGGCGAGTTCGTGCTTCCAGTTCAGCGCTTCGTCATAGGTAATGACTTGGCCGGTGTGGGCAGACATGCGGCCCATCGCGGTGGCGACGCTGGTCTTCACGCCGCGCTCCACTTCGTTGTAAGGCTTGTTGTTTTGGATCGCATCCAAGAGGTGTTCCCACTCCAGGTCATACGGATTTGGCTCTGGCTGCTTGGCGCGCCAGATGACGTTGTTCATATCCTTCAGATGCCCCTTGAAGGTGGCAGCGCGTGAGGGGAAGTGACCTGCCGTGGACACAATGGCCATGCCTTTGCTGCCATGCACGTAAGTCGCAAATTCGTTGTGCGTGTTCTGGTTGTTGCGCCCTTGCAGGAAGAGCTTGGCACCGTCCGCGAAGGTGTACTCCACATTGTAGTGGTCGAAGTTTTGGTCAATGTAATCGCCGCGCTCCGTGCGACCGCCACTGGCCTTGGCCTCGACGGGCCAGTCGTTCTTCATCCAGCAGGCTTCATCGATGTTGTGGATGTTGAAGTCACTGAAGGCACCACCGCTGGCCCAAAGGAAGCTGTGGAAGTTCTGGATCTGCCAGAGCAGCTCGCTGGGGCTCGCAGCAGGATCGCGCGGCAGGGTGAAGCAGGAGCCGACTGGGCCTTGCAGACGGTAGGCCTGCATGAGAATTAGATCGCCGATCTCACCATCCTGGATGCGATTGAACAGCTCATTGCGGCGGTCGCAATGGCGGCACATGAGGCCAACCCCGACCTTCATGTTCTTTTTCTTGGCCTCTTCATTCAGTGCCAACATGCGGCGACCGCTGGGGCCATCCACGCACACGGGTTTTTCCATGAAAACGTTCACGCCCTTCTCGATCGCATACTTGTAGTGCACCCAGCGGAAAGCTGGAGGCGTGGTCAGGATGACGACATCGCCAGTGCCTGGACGGAGCTGATCAATGGCGTGCTTGTAGGCATCAAAGCCAATGAACTTCATGTCCTCAGACACGCTCATGCGGTCAGGATGCTTCGCAGAAAGGGCCTCAAAACTGGACTTCAGGCGGTTTTCCATCACGTCTGCCATCGCGACCAGACGGGTCGGCACAGGCTTCACGCCGAGGCAGTTGCTGACGGCACCCGTGCCGCGACCACCGCAGCCCACGATGACGGCGCGGATGCTCTCATCGCCCGCAGCATGGACGAAGGGGATGTTCATGCCGGTAAATGCGGACAGGCCGACCGTCGCGCCAGTGGCATTGCGCAGAAAATCACGGCGGGCGATGGAGGGAGCAGGATTCGTGGATGGAAGATTCGGATTCATGATGATAGATGGAACAAGGTTTGAAACGGACGATGGCAGCCGCTGTTATCGCCAGACTTGGTGATCATTGCGCTAATTCTCGCGCCGTAGCAGTCTGGACCCGACCTGCGGGGCGCTGACCTTTGCCAGGATGATCCAGGTCCCCCAGATCCTCCCGCGCCTTCTCGGCCATGGCCATCAGCTTGGCGACGATCTCGGGATGGGTGGCGGACACTTCGGCAGTCTCGCCGACATCATTGACCACATCGTAAAGTTCCGCCGCAGCCGAGGCCTTTTTGCCACCAATTGTCACCAGTTTATCCGCCAGTGGAAGATACAGCTTCCAGGGGCCAGCGCGCACCGCTTGCAGTTGCTCGCCCTGATAATAAAAGAACCCAGCCTCATCGTAAGGCGTCGCAGTCTTCGTCGGGTCCTTCAAGACCTCGCCCAGATCATGGCCATCGATTGGTGCGCTGGGCAGATCGGCTCCTGCCAATTTTGCAAACGTCGGCAGCCAGTCCATCATCGTGCACAGCGCGGTGGAGGTGGTGCCTGCGGGCACCCTGCTAGGCCAGCGGACGATGCCCGGCATCCGCATCGCCCCCTCGGAGGTATTGTAGCCGCTACCCTTGTAAGGGGCATTGCTGCCTTGCGGCGGATTGCGCAGCGGCGCGCCGTTATCGCTGGTCCAGACCACCAGGGTCTTTTCGTCCAGGCCCAGGCGCTTCAGCGCATCCAGGATCTCCCCCATGGACCAGTCCAGCTCCTCGATGCTATCGCCCCAGTGACCGTTGGCGGATTTATCCTTGAAGGCCGGGCTGGCGTAAGGGTCCTTCGTGCTGCCCGGCATCGCGTGGGGGAGGTAGAGGAAGAAGGGCTTGTCTTTGTTTGCCTCGATGTAACGGATCGCCTCCTCGGTGTAGCGCTTGGTCAGCAGATCGCGATCCACCGGCGCTTCGATGACTTTTTCATCGCGCATCAGCGGCAGCTCTGGCCAGACATCGGGCTTTTTGTCCCGCGTCATGTCATCGCTGTAGGGGATGCCAAAAAAGGTGTCAAAACCCTGCCGAGTGGGCAACAACTCCGGCTGATCCCCGAGATGCCACTTGCCGATAATCCCCGTCGCGTAGCCACGCTGCTTCAGCACCTCCGCGATGGTCACCTCCGCCGGATTCAGGCCTTTGCTGGCGACGGGCTGGAGCACTGCGGCCGTGTCGCTGCGCTGCATATTCACCCGACGGGGGTAGCAACCCGACATCAGGCTGGCGCGGCTGGGCGTGCAGACTCCACTGGCGGAATACAGGCTGGTCAGCTTCAGGCCCTCCTCCGCCATGCGATTGAGCCGCGGGGTCCGTTGCCTCGCCTCGGGATAAAAGCACTGCACATCGCCATTCCCCAGGTTGTCGCAATAGACAAAGATGAAGTTCGGTGGGGAAATCGTCTCCGCCCGGCCAAGCCCACCCAAAGAGGCCAGCAGGCCGAACATCCAGAATCGCAGGAATAAATTCATGGCAACCATGGAACCACAGACGCGGGTGACGGGTCAAGTGCTTGGTGCTTGGCGGTTTACGGGCTCCAAGGAGATCTGACCCGGACAACGTGGCGATGGACGGGCCAACTTAAAGCCATTTTCATCGATGCAGGGAAGGATCACGCACCGCATTCCCGAAGTACGGCTTGAGCTTGGGCGAGGTCGGGCGAACCGAGCTGAGCTAAGACTTCAACGGCACGGCAGGCGTGCGGCATAGCATCAGCGATTCGACCTTGCCGCAAGAGTGCCTGAGCGAGGTGTTGGCAGTCGATGGCGATCATCTCCCGACGGCCTACCTTCTCGGACAAAAACAAGGCTTCACGCGCTAGTGTCTCGGCCCCCGACCAGTCTTTCCGAACGAGAGCCAGTGCAGCCAGATTACCCGTGTAGGTGGCTATGCCCTCGGCGTAACTTACGGTATGCGCTACCTGCAACGCCTCGCGATAGTCTCGTTCCGCCGCCTTATATTCGCCCGAAAGCTGCTCGACATCGGCAAGGTCACTCAGGCCGATCGCTACATCTACGCTAGTGGCGGATAAGCCACGATGCAGGTTGAGCACTTCGCGGTAAGCATTGATCGCCGCGGGGTAGTCCTTTTTCAACTCGTGCCCAATGCCGCGCAAACGGATGGCGAAAGCTCGCTCGCGAACACCGTCGAGCAAGGCTTGCCCACTGCAAGATAACGAATTCCGACGGGGAAATGCGATGTCCCAATGTGCTACAGCGCGGTCAGCGCAAGCCAACACCGCTTCCGCCTGCTGACGCAGGTAGTGAATCCATCCCGTCCAATAAGCCCGTCGGCCAGCCTTGTCTGCATCGCCTGCGGCGACGGCGCAGGATTCCGCTTGCTGTTCGAGCGAGAGCCATTCATCCCAACGGCCCGTAAAATTGAGGAATGTCTGGAGCGCATCGCAGACGGTTTGCAGCCTAGAATTTGGCCCGGCGAGGAAGCGCGGCAGGGCGGGTGCCACGCTGGGCCAGACAGCATCAAGTACCGGAAAACGGTCATGCTCCTCGTAGCCATTCTCGATGATGAGCACGTAGGCACGTTGCTCTAGCTGGTCGCCGGTCGCCGCCACGACCTCAGGCATTTTTTTCCGCAGGAAGTCGGCGACCATGGGCACGAGAGTGAAGGTCTGGAACTCATCGCTCGGCACGGCAAGGGAACGGACAGTGAGGCTACGCAGGGCGCGATCTGTCTCCTGTTCCGAAAGCTTTGAAATAGAAGCGATGTGCTCCACCTTCGCCGGGAGGGCAAAGTAGGTCAAAGCGCAGATGACCTGGGTCTCCGTCTGCGTAAAGTCGTCCACAAGATCGCCGAAGATGAACTCCAGCGGGTTATTGCCCGCCGGACAGGAGCGCAGATGCGCGATGGCATCGTTGAAGGTTAGGCAATGGCCGCGACCGATCTGCCCGGCGGTCCAGCGCAGCAGCAGTGGCTTGCCAGAGGTCTCGCGGTAAAGGACGAGGCGCTCTGCTTCACTGGTCTGCGCCAGCAGTGGATTATGGGTGGCAAGTTCCGCCAAAGTGGCAAGCGCGGCCTCCTGACTGAGGGCTTCCAGGATCAGTTCCTCCGCTCCAGATCCGATGCGGCCACGGCTAGTGAGGATGGCTTTGCAGCCGGTGGGTAGTTTTTTGACGAACGTGAAGACAGTGTCGCGGTCCTTTTTGAGGAGGCTTTCGAGGTTGTCGAGAATAAGGATTGCCTGCGTACCTCGCAGAGCATCAAGCAGCAACCGGGGGCGCTGTTCCTCGGCAGACTTGAGGATGTCGTCGCGACCGAGTTCGCGAGCAAGTTCGCCAAAGAGTTCGGCGATCCCGCTGAGGATGAAGCCGCTAAGGTCACGTATGCCGTCGTCATCCAGTTCGCGGGTCTTGAGGGAGACGAATACGATCTTCTTAAACACGTCCGGCGAAGCCGCGTAAGCCGCACGAACTGCGAGAGAGGTCTTGCCCATTCCGCCGGGGCCATCAATAAGAGCCCCCCAAGTGCGGGAATCGGGATCAAGAGCATCCGCAATCTTCTTCAACTCGTCGTCACGCCCAAAGAAGGGCTGAAGAGTCGGCAGATTGTGCGGGATCGGAGTGCGCGAAACATCGAATGACGAATGCGGATCGGCGGGAACAGTGCCGCCGAGCCAACGGACGATGGCGTTGAAATCGCGCTCTGCGAGGAAGCGGTGGTAGCCCTTCAGTTTGACGGAGATGTGGTCAGCATCCCCTTCGTCAAAGAGCACGACGCGAATGTCACCATTCTTGTTGGCTGCATCGTAAATGCGGGTGCGCAAGTCGTCCGCCTCACAGGCGGCTCCGAGTCCTGTACCGGGCGGTTGTTTCCCGTCGAAACAGAGAAACCAAGACTCACTACCTATAATAATGACTTTTTCGGTGGTGAATGCCTGATCACTGCTCCATTTCGGCCACTTCTCCGCCGGACCACCAGGATTCGCATCTAGAAAAAACTGATCGAGGACGATCTCGATGCCGCAATCACGCAGTCGTTCGGCAAAACTGCGGACGCGCAAGCGTTCGTCGTCGTTGACCTGACGGTAGCTGATAAAAGCCGTTGGCATGGTGGTGATGGTGGGAGGGCGAAGCAGGTGTTCGGTCTTCGAAGCTAGACGTGCACTATCCAAGCGGAGGCCACGACTTTTGGCGAGTAGAATCTAGGCAGTACCAGCGGCCCAATGGGGCACTCTGAAAACACCTCCTTCCAAATCTAGGCGAACTGTTATGCGCATCTCAAATTCTGCCAAAAGCGGCATCCTTGAGTCTTTCGCGACCGATCTAGTCTGGATTTTCTGGATCTACGGGTAGGGGCGGGTAGGTTTTGGGCAGTGAGACCTCTGGTTCCGTCACAATCGGCTCCAAGGCGCGTGGTTGCCTGGTTCCAGCGCCAAAATGACGGCAGAGGCACCCCACCTCTATGCCTCCGACATCGAACCTCTTAGGTTCGGCACAATTCGCTAGCGATTCAATTGCAACCCAAGCGCACTGCCCTCCCAAATACCTGCGATCATCGCCGCCGATCGCGCCGTCCATCCGAGGCGAGACCAAAGCACCTACCAGCGCCCCACCATCCCCTTGCGCCAAAACACGGCACTTTTCAAAAGCGCTTCCGCAAAACCTGCTCCAAAGTAGCGGGATGCAGCTAGAGCACGGGATTCATTTGGGATATTGCACGAACATCCATCGCGGAGAGACGTGGGAGGAGACTTGGCGGGGACTCCGCGATTACACCCTGCGGGTGAAAGATCGAGTCTGCGGTGGTGCGCCCTATGGCATCGGGCTGCGATTGAGCGCGCAGGCGGCACAGGAGCTGAGCGCCCCTGGGAAGGTGGAGGAATTCCGCGCCTGGCTGGATGCGAATGGCTGCTATGTTTTTACGATCAATGGCTTCCCCTACGGGGCCTTTCACGGCACGCGGGTGAAGGAGCAGGTCTTTAAGCCAGACTGGTCCAAAAAGGAGCGCTTGGACTACACGAACCTGCTTTTCGATATTCTGGTGAAGCTGCTGCCACCGGGTGTCAGCGGTAGTGTCAGCACACTGCCGGGGTCCCACAAGACCTTTGGGGTGGGCGAAGACGAATTGAGCGCGATCTTTGAAAACCTCCGTCTCTGCAAAGAGCACATCGTGGAGCTATCGCAGTCCAGCGGGCACGACCTGCACCTGGGGCTGGAGCCAGAGCCTTTGGGGCTTTTTGAGACGAGCGGCGAGACCCTAAAATTCTTCGGCCTCTATATGGATCGGCATCCGACGGACCGGGAATTCCTACGCCACATCGGTCTGAACTACGATACCTGCCATCTGGCCATCGAATACGAAGATCCGGCCCGCGCCCTGGAACGCATCACGGGATCTGGCATTCGGCTGAGCAAGCTGCACTTTAGCTCCGCGCTGCGCCTGAAGCCGACGCCGGAGATGGTGGAGAAACTGCGTCCCTTTGACGAGCCGGTGTACTTCCACCAAGTGGTGGCCTGGCATGGCGATAACGCCCCTCTGCGCCGCTTCAAGGATCTGCCGGACGCGCTGGCCCACGCGAAGGCTTTCCCGAACGACTGCGGTGAAGAATGGCGCGTCCACTTCCACATCCCGATCCACGCCCAGCCCACGGATGGCTTTGAAAGCACCCGCGATCACCTGGAAGGCGCGATGAAATGGATGGGCAAAAATCCCCAGCACTGCCAGCACATCGAGATGGAGACCTACACCTGGGAGGTGCTCCCCGGCGCAATGCGCGAGGGCGACGTGGTGGATCAGCTGGTCAAAGAATACGAGTGGACCCTGGCGGCCATGCGTACCGAAGGCCTAGCGTGACCCGGGTGCGAATGCAGACACCGCTTTGGCCGCAGCGGCTTCGGCGGCGGCTCAATGGCTCCGGCCTCACAGAGGCCAGCTACAACTTCCCCTGGTCACACGCTACTGTAGCCGGGCGTCTATGACCCCGGTGCGCATGGGAACGCCAATGAATCGCCGTGGCTTCTGCGGCTTCATCGGCGGCTCACTGGCTCCGGCCTCACAGAGGCCAGCTACAACTTCCCCTGGTCACACGCTACTGTA
>CAZCAL010000009.1:18691-24193 GCA_964496625.1 uncultured Verrucomicrobiaceae bacterium
GCCGGGCGTCTGTGACCCCGGTGCGACTGAGATCGCGGAAGATTCGCCGTGGCCGTCGCCGCCCAAACACTAAGCACTCAAACCGCCGTTCCGGTGATCTGCCGACACGCCTTGATGGTGTTGCTCATCAGCATGGCGATGGTCATGGGGCCGACTCCGCCGGGCACGGGGGTGATGGCGCGGCACTTTGGTGCGACCTCGTCGTAAGCGACGTCACCGACGATGCGGTAGCCTTTTTCGATGCTGGGATCTTCCACTCGATTGATGCCGACATCGATGACGACGGCTCCTTCTCGGACGTGTTCTGCCTTCAGAAATCCAGGCCTGCCAATCGCAGCGATGATGATATCCGCCTGCCGGGTGATGGCCCCGAGGTCCTTCGTGCGGCTGTGGGCGACGGTGACGGTGGCATCGCCTCCCGGGCCTTTTGCCATGAGGAGCATTGCCATGGGTTTGCCGACGATCATGCTGCGCCCGATGACGACGGCATGAGCGCCACGCGTCTCGATGCCCGCCTCGATCAGGAGTCGTTGGCAGCCCAAAGGCGTGCAGGGGACGAAGCCGCTGGGGTCCTCCAGCGCGAGCTTGGCGACATTGATCGGGTGAAATCCATCCACGTCCTTCGCCGGATCGATGGCGCGAACGATGGCGGCCTCATCAATGTGTGCTGGCGGCGGGCTCTGCACCAAGATGCCGTGAATGGCGGGGTCTGCATTGAGTTCGCGCACAACGGCCAGCAGTTCCTCCTGCGTCGTGGTGGCGGGCAGTTCGTGCTTCACGCTGTGCAGGCCAAGATCGCGGCACTTTTTGTCCTTAGACCGCACATAAGCCCGGGAAGCAGGATCATCGCCGACGAGGACAACGGCCAGACCCGGCCTCACGCCAACGGCGTTGAGTGCTGCGATTTGAACGGTGCATTCTGCGAGGACTTTGCCTGCGACTTCAGTGCCGGAGATGATCTGCATGGGCTGTCCACGAAACACACGCGGGGCGGTAAATCCAGCGCAGATTTGGAGAGCTGAGCATGTCTGGCTCAAGCCCAACGCCGAATGCGGCTATCGAGCTGGAAGACTTGGCCGGAAACGTTCTCCATGCGGTGAAGCTGTGCAATGAAGCGTGCGACATCTTCGGCGGTGTTTAAGCGTCCGAGGGTGTGGGTGGCGAGGATTTCTGCCTTACGCACTGGGTCATCCAGGAGATGGCGCGTCATTTTGGTGTCCAGAAATCCTGGCAAAACGCAGTTCGCACGGACGTTGCGCGCGCCATACTCGGCAGCAAGACTTTGGGTGAGGCCGATGAGGCTTGCCTTCGCGGCGGCGTAGTTGGCCTGACCGGCAGGCCCACTGAGGGCGGAGAAGGAACCAATATTGATGATATGCCCGCAGCGCTGGCGGGTCATGCGCCGCAGCGCTGCCTGGGCGCAACGAAATGCGCCACCCAGATGGACGTCTAGCACCGCAGAAAAATCCGCCGCCTCCATGCGCAGCAGCGGCATGTCATGGAGAGCGCCTGCCTGATTGATGAGCAGATCAATTCGATCCAGCGGCGCAAAAAAATCCCGCACGGAGTCTGCGCTGGTCACGTCCAGCGCCTCGCGCCCAGGGGCGAGAACCTCCCAGCCGTCCGCAGCCAGCACGGCAGCGATGGCCTGGGCAAGATCTCCCTGGCCTCCGGTGATGATGACTCGCGGCACGGAATTCATGCGATGGGATCTGGGCAGACATCACGGCGCTGGCACTTCGCGCACCAATCGCCGAGGTAGAAGGCATCGAGAAATTCCATCATCTGGAGGATGGATTCCCGATCCTCCGTGACCACGCCAGCCTCGAAGTTGCGGCGATGCTCACTCTTCGCCCCCATGCCGGCACCGGTCAGATTTGCGGAGCCGATGTAGGCGATGCGGCCATCCGCGATGACGCACTTGATGTGCATGCGCGGGCAGAGGATGCGCTCAAAGAGATCACTGCAAATGAGTTCGGGGAAGCGGTCAAAATCCTCCCGAAACCTGGGACCGGGCTCTTTGGCGTGGATGAGGCGAATCTCCACTCCCTCCTTGAGCTTGGCGGCGAGCACCTGCAGGAAGGGCACAAAATTGCCGCTTCCATCATCCATGTGCAGGTCCTTCAAGTCAGCCGTGACCAACCAAAGATGGCGTCGTGCACCTGCGACGATGCCACGCAGCACTTCTTCGTATGTATCGTGATTGAGCACCAACCGGGCGGCCATGTGGGCGATTCTAACACGACCACGGCAGTGTAGCCACCGGTTCTCAGTGGTTCTTCCCGCGCCGACTGATCTCGCGGCTGGCGCGCTCAAGGATCCGACGCTCATCATCGGTGAGACTGCCCATGCCGTGATCGCTTATTTTATCGAGGATAGGGTTCACATCGTCTTCGATGATATCGACGATGGGATCGTTTTTGGGATTCTGCCGACGGGCTGCCTCGACATCGACATCCACCTCGAGATTGATGACACGCGCACTGCGCCGTGGGCCTGCATAGGCAGGCGACATCCGAGTGCGGCGGGATCTGAGTAGGGACTGGTAGTTTTTGCCGCCGTAACCTAAAATTCGCACCAAATACCACCCAGCCAACGCGCCGCCGACGTGGGCAAAGTGCGCCACCTTAACGGACTCCGGCATGTCCATCCAAACGAGGCTGAGAAGCCCGAGCCCCAGATCGATCGACACCATGACCATCGCCAGACGCCACATCCGCGCCTGAATCGGGATGATGAATGAGAGGAAAACTGTGATGCGCTCCTCTGGAATGGCGACCGCCATGGCCATGAGAAGGCCAAAGATGCTGGCACTGGCTCCGACCAGCGGCACCTCCGGCGGCGAATGGCTGATCCAGGCCCCGACGGCCATTTCCAGAATCGCCCCCGCGAGGCCAGCAACCACATAGACCTGAAGAAACGTCCGCGCGCCAAAGAGCTGATACACTGCCCGGCCCACGAACCAGTAAAACACCATGTTCAGCAGGTAGTGCCCCAGGCTGCCATGCACGAACATGTAGGTAAAGATCGTCCACACGTGCCCCTGGGACAGCTCCCGCACGCTGACAGCACCCATCGGGTAAAGCATGCGCTGCGACTGTGGGTCCACTACCCAGCCAATCTCGAAGAGATACTGCGCGACGAAGACGATGGTATTGGCGGCGAGGATCCAGTGAAAGGCGTCCCACCTCGCAAATGGCCCAAGGCCCTTCGGCGTCGGGGCCGATGGTTCGCGCATGTAGTCACGGTCATAGAGCGGCATGGCGGATGGAAAGGGTCGCAAAGCTACACCCCTTGGTCGAAACTTCAATGTTCAAAGTGCGACCACGAAAACGCTCTCCGTTACCCAAGCGTTGGAGTCCAGCCTTTAGGATGCAGCGCAGTCACGCTGTGATGGAGAACCAACTGGCCCTCCCAGCGCAAAGGTGCAGGGCACTGTATTGACATATCCAGCCCGCTGCCGTCGTTCTCTCTTCACGATGAAAACCCACCACTGCCTCGCAGCTCTCCTTTCCTGTGCCCTCGCAGCCACCGCTCCACTGACCGCTCAAGATGGCGGCTGGGTCAGTCTTTTTGATGGCACCAGTCTCTCCGGCTGGACCCAGAAGAACGGCACGGCCAGCTACAAGGTCGAGGATGGCACCATTGTCGGCCGCACCACTGAGGGCAGCCCAAACTCCTTTTTGTGCAGCGACAAGGAGTATGGTGACTTTGAACTGGAGTTCGAAGTGAAGGTCGATGACGGCCTGAACTCCGGCGTGCAGATCCGCTCCCAGCAAAAAACCGCCACGTCGCCAAACGCAGACGCAAAGGCCCCAGAAGGCCGCGTCTATGGTCCGCAGGTGGAGCTCGAATCCAGCCCCGGCCAGGCTGGCTGGATCTACGGAGAGGCCACCCCATTCAAGTGGCTCTCCCAAGAACCAAACTCCCCAGACAAAGCCGTGAACGAGCATTCCCACATGAAAAATGGCGAGTGGAATAAAATTCGCGTCGTCGCCAAGGGTCCCAACATTCAGACCTGGATCAATGGCGCTCAGGTGGCCAACCTGACGCATGAAGAGATTTACAAGAGCCATCCGAAAGGCTTCTTTGGTCTCCAAGTCCATGGCATTAAGGCCGGCAGTGGCCCCTTTCAGGTCGCCTGGAAGAACATTCGTATCAAAGAACTGAAGTAACACCCACCGAGGAATCCATCATGCCTGCACCCTCAGCCGTCAGCCGCCGTCGCCTTTTTCAATCCGCATTGGCAGGAGCCCTTGGTGCCCCAGCCATCGCCAACGCAAAAGACGGCCCCTCCCCCGACCTGTTTGCGGAGCCAGGACGCGACCTGCCCTTGGTGACCGATGCTGACGTCATTGTGTGCGGTGCGGGACCTGCAGGCGTAACTGCCGCCATTACCGCCGCACGAAGCGGCGCAAACGTCCGCCTCTTTGAGTGGCGCGGCTGTCTCGGCGGCGTGTGGACAGCGGGACTGCTGGGTTATTTGTTAGACTTCGACAAGACGGGCTTTGCCAAAGAACTCCTGCTGCGACTGGATGCCAGCGGAGTTCGGCGGGGCACCAACATGAAGTCGATTTGCTACGAGCCAGAGGGCATGAAACTGCTGCTGGAGGAGATGTGCGTGGAAGCTGGCGTCAAGTTTCAGCTCCATACCCACGTTGCTGCCGCTTATAAAGATGGCCGTCGGCTAAACACGATCATCACGGAGTCGAAGACAGGTCGCCAAGCATGGCGCGCCCCTGTGTTTATCGATACCACCGGGGATGGGGATCTCGGCGCGCTAGCTGGCTGTGATTTCGAATACGGTGAATCCAAAGATTGCCCCTGCCAGCCCATGTCGCTGAATGCGTTACTGGTGTGCAAAGATGTATCCGCATTGGGCAAGTTCTTGCATCCGTCCGACCCAAAATCAGGGCCCTACAAAAAAGAGTTCCTGGAAGCCATCAAGAGCACGGGCCACTTCCCCTCTTACAGCAGCCCGACGCTGTGGCAGGTGCGGGACAATTTGCTGCTGGTCATGATGAATCATCAATACGGGGTGAAGGCCTTCGACGCCGCAGCGATCACTGAAGCCACCGTGCAAGCACGCGCTGAGATGAACAAGATCGTCAACGGCCTCCGCAAGCAGGGGGGTCCGTGGGAAGGATTGCAAATCGCCGCCACGGCGGAGCAGATCGGTGTTCGAGACGGTCGCCGCATCTCCGGTCGCTATGTCGTGAACAAGGACGACGTCATCGTCGGTGCGCGTCATGACGACGCCGTCACGCGGTCCACCTTCTCCGTGGATATCCACGCGCTCAGTGCTGAGCACAATAAAACGTCCGCCTATTCCAGCGCAGGGATCAAAGTGAAACCCTACGACATCCCGCTGCGCGCGATGATCGCCAAGGATGTCGATGGCCTGATGATGGCCGGACGCTGCATCAGCGGCGACTTCATCGCCCACGCCAGCTACCGTGTGACCGGCAATGCTGTCGGCATGGGTGAAGGTGCCGGTGTAGT
>CAZCAL010000010.1:0-10081 GCA_964496625.1 uncultured Verrucomicrobiaceae bacterium
ATCGTCTCCAAATAATCTCATCTGCCAACATCATGCCACACACCATTTTCCGATGGGTTTTCTGCTTCGTTAGCATCATCGCCACGCTTCGAGCAGACGAGGCACCAAAATCGCCACGGGCCACACTCGGTGATGATGTGGAAGAACCCGTTTGGGACAAGCGGCTCACGGTTACGGTCGGTCCAAGCGATGCTGACATCATCGGCACCAACCAAAAGGCCATCCAGGCAGCAGTTGATTATGTGGCAAGACTGGGTGGAGGCACGGTAAAGATCCTCCCAGGCAGCTACCGACTTCGCAATGCGGTGTATCTTCAGTCCAAAGTCCGGCTACTCGGCAGCGGAGACAACACCATCCTCATCAAAGAACCCTCCGTCACCACCTCATTGGCCGCAGACAGCGACTGGTTTGATCAAGAGATCACGCTGAAAGACGCAAAGGGTTTTGAACTTGGTGACGGCATCTGTTTGCGTACCAAGGACGGTGGCAGCGGAAAGCCAGAAGTCGTCAAACGGACCCTCGTCGCCCGGAGTGGAAATCGCTTCAAATTGGATCAAGGACTGCGGAAGAACTTTTGGCGGCTCGGTGATGCTACCGTTTCCACCTTGTTCCCCATCATCTCAGGAGAAGGTATTGCGGATTTGGTCATCGAAAATCTAGTGCTGGACGGCAATCGCGCCACGAATGCAAATCTCGATGGCAACTATGCAGGATGCGTCTTCCTCCAGGAGTGCAATCGAGTCATCATGCGTGGTCTCATCGCACGCAACTACAATGGCGATGGTCTTAGCTGGCAAATATGTCACGACGTCTTGGTGGAGAATTGCACCAGTCAGGGCCACGCCGGACTGGGCCTCCATCCCGGCTCAGGATCGCAACGCACCGTGATGCGCGGCAACCGACTCCTCGATAATCACATCGGCATATTCTTCTGCTGGGGAGTCCGCCACGGCGTCGCCGAAAAGAACTTCGTCGCCGGCAATGACATCGGGATTTCCATCGGCCATCATGACACCGACAATCTCGTCACCGACAACGCAATCACTGGCAGCAAAAATGTCGGACTGCTTTTCCGGCCCGAACGCGGCGAAAGCTTCACTGGCAATCGCAATCGGATTGAAGGGAATCAACTGGTGGACAACGGCCCTGAAGATGGTTGGGCCATCGATGTTCAGGGTCACACAGAGAGCGTCGTGCTAGCGAATAATGAAATTCGCGAAACCCGCGCCGCTGGCCATCGGACCGCCATTCGCCTTGGCGGCGATACCCGCCAAATTACCCTCACAGACAATCGCATTCAGGGCTTTGCCAAAGATGTGCAAGATGCCACCACGAAATGAATCCATTCACCATGAAACACTCCGCCCTCCTGCTGATCGCATTGCTATTCTCGCCCTTGGTCTCATGGGCAGAATCCGCCATCAAGATTGCTACCTTCGACGTCGATGCCACTCCAAAGCTCGGCAGTGCGATGGCCTACGATCCTGTCAAACGTGTCGATGAAATGACGCTGCGGGCCAGAGGCATCGTCATTCTCGGCGCCGATCAACCCATCGTCCTTTGTGCGGTCGATTGGATTGGCATTGCCAACGAGGGCCACGAAGTCTTCCGCTCGGCACTGGCAGAAGCGGCAGGAACCGTGCCCGGGCGGGTCGCGCTGCACACCCTGCACCAGCATGATGCGCCGGGATGCGATTTCACGGCAGAGAAAATCATCAAGGACCTCGGCGTCCAGGGTTACTCTCGCTTCGATGGCGATTTTCACCGGGTCGTCATTCAGCGTGCCGCAGATGCGATCAGGGCAGCCCTTCCAAATGCACAACCCATCACCCACTATGGCTATGGCGATGCCGTGGTGAAGGAGGTCGCCTCCAATCGCCGTGTGGAGCGTCTGCCCGATGGCAAAGTGGGTCGCATGCGCGGCAGCAGCTGCAAGATCGAGGGGCTCATCACACTGCCGGAAGGGCTTATCGATCCTGTCGTCTCGGCGTTGAGCTTTTGGAACGGAGACAACCCCGTCGCGGTCCTCAGCTTTTATGCTTGCCACCCACAGAGCTACTATCGCCTCGGCATCCCCAGTCCCGATTTCCCTGGCATAGCACGCTTCATCCGTGGCCAAGACGTAAACATGGCACTGCATGTCCACTTCAATGGAGCTGGCGGCAACGTCGCTGCTGGAAAATACAACAATGGCGCTCAGGCAAACCGCATCATCCTCGCCACCCGGCTCGCCGCTGGCATGAGAGAGGCTTTTGACAAATCCGTGAAGACTCCCATCACAGCAACGGACATCGGCTGGGGCAGTGAACTTGTCAGCCTGCCACTCTCGCCAGCCCTCAAAGAAGACGAATTGGTAGCCAAGCTCAAGGCCACCCCACCCCGAGGTTACATCTCCTGCGCAGATCAATTGGCCTATCTGCGGAGAGTCCAGGCAGGCCATCAGATTGACATCACCTGCCTCAGGGTTGGCAAGGCCAGGATGCTGCATTTACCAGGCGAACTCTTTGTCGAATACCAACTCGCCGCCAAAGCGATGCGGCCTGATTTGCAGGTAATGATGGCTGCGTATGGGGATTACGGCCCAGGTTACATCGGCACAGATGCAGCCTATCCAGAAGGCGGCTACGAGACCGGACCGACCTCTTCCAATGCAGCTCCTGGCGTCGAAGGCGTGCTCATGGGGGCAATCAAAAGGTTGCTCCAGGTGCGGTGAGCCACACAGGGGAAGTGCAAGTCCACTCTGCCAGGGTTCGTTGAACTTCATACATTCCATCGACCGCCATGCCTACAACCTCTTCACGTCGCCATTTCATCACTCAGTCTGCCGCCGCGCTCGGTGCGATTGGTTTCCCCACCATCATTCCCTCATCGGCATTGGGCAAAGCTGGCGCGACAGCTCCATCGAACCGCACCACGTTGGCGCTGATTGGTTGTGGTGGACGCGGCACAGACGTGGTGAAGAATTTTCTCCAGGATCAGCGTGTTCAAGTGATCGCAGTCTGCGACGTCGAGAAGGAATCGGATCGATACAACAAAGGCATCATCAAGAAAGCTGGGACTCTCGGGCGCGAACCCGCCCGCCGATTGGTGGACCAGAGCTACGGCACCACAGGCTGCTCCGCCCAAGAGGACTTCCGCGATGTGCTGGCGCGCAAGGATGTTGATGCAGTGCAGATCGCCACGCCAGATCATTGGCACGCGCTCATCGCCGTTGCATCAGCGCGCGCCGGAAAGAATATTTATTGCGAAAAGCCATTGAGCCTGACCATCGATCAAGGCCGGTTCATGAGCGACGTCGTGCGCAAGAGCGGTGTCACCTGGCAAACGGGTAGTCAGCAGCGCAGCGACATCCATTTCCGCATGGCCTGCGAATACGTGCGCAACGGTCGCTTGGGAAAACTAAAACTAATCCGTGTCGGTCTCGCCAGCGATAATCGCGACAACAATGGCTGTGCGGCCCAGACTGCCCCAACCCCTGTGCCGGATGGACTGAACTACAACTTCTGGCTCGGTGCGGCGCCTGATGCACCCTTCTGCCCGGCACGCCTGCACTCAAACTGGCGCTGGATGTTCGATTACTCTGGCGGCAACGTGACGGACTTTGGTGCCCACCACCTGGACATCGTGCAATGGGCGCTCGGGCAGGACGAAAGCGGTCCCTCCGAGTTCTTCGGGTTCAAGGCGACCTGGCCTGAGAAGGGCGCACTCTATACGACACCACCCACCTTTGCCTTTGAATATCGCTACGCAGATGGCACCCATGTGCAGGTGGCGGACAAGATGGACTTTGGCTCTGGCATCCGATTTGAGGGCGAAGCCGGCAGCATTACCTGCACCCGCGGCATGTTGAAGATCGAGCCAGACTCCCTGCGCAAGCCCCTGGCGGATGGGGATGTGCGGCTCTATGAGAGCAAGGACCACTTTCGCAATTTCATCGATGCCATTCAGGATGGAGCCAAACCCGCCGCACCCATCGAATACGCGCATCGATCCATTACCATCGCTCACGTCGCCAATATCGGCCTGCGACTGGGGCGGGACAAACTGCGCTGGGATCCAGCCACAGAGCGCATCATCGATGACGCGGAGGCTGACGCAATGCGCACCCGCCCAATGCGCGCCCCCTGGGAATTAGTGTGATTTGGCCTCGACCCATCTTGGCCGTTGCCGCAACAGAATTACACGCCACGTTGGCGGGATGACACGAGACGAAGCAGCGGAGATTTTTGAGCGGATCGCGATCCTGATGGAATTGAAAGGGGAAAACCCCTTCAAAATCCGTGCCTACAAAACCGGGGCAGAAATTGTCGAAAGCTATTCCGGTGACATCATGAAGATGGCGGCAGAGAATGATTTGAGCGGTATCAAAGGCCTCGGGGATGCGCTGCGCGATAAACTGCATGAGCTGGCAACGACTGGGAAACTGGAGTTTTATGAGAACCTGAAGGCAGAGTTCCCGGAGACACTCTTTGACTTGTTTAACGTCCAAGGACTCGGACCCAAACGCATCAAAGCCCTGCATGGGACTCTCGGTGTCGCCTCGCTAGAGGATCTGAAACGAGTCTGCGAAGACGGCACCGCAGCGCAACTTTCTGGGTTCGGAGCCAAGACAGTGGAGAAGATTCTGGAGAGCATTGCCTTTCATCAGGCGCACGCCTCTGAATTCCGATTGGATCAAGTATTGCCGCTCGCAGAGAGTATTCTGGCTGCGCTGCGGGAACATCCCGCCGTTTCTCGTGTGGAGATTTGCGGCAGTTATCGACGTGGTAAAGAGACTGTGCATGATCTGGATTTCCTGGTGGCGACCAAGGACCCTGAGGCCGTCATTGAGGCCTTTGTGAATTTGCCAATCGTTACAGACGTGATCGCGAAAGGTGGCACCAAGGCAGCCATCCATGCGACGCACGGCGTGCAGTGTGATCTCCGCGCAGTGAGCAATGCCGAGATGCCCTATGCGATGAACTACTTCACAGGAAGCAAGGAGCACAACGTCGCACTGCGCCAGCGCGCACTGGATCGTGGATGGACGCTCAACGAGTACGGACTGCGGCCTGTGGAGGGCAAAGCTGCTGACACAGTGCCACCGATCTATGACGAAGCAGACGTCTATCGAGCACTCGGTTTGGACTTCATCCAACCTGAGCTTCGCGAAAATAGCGGCGAACTCGAAGCAGCATCAGGCGGCGGGCTACCGGACTTGGTGAAGTTGGAAAATCTGCGCGGAGTCTTTCATAACCATACCACCGCAAGCGATGGCAAAGCTACGCTGCGTGAAATGGCAGAGGCGGCGATGGAACTTGGCCTGCAATACCTTGGCATCGCGGATCACAGCAAGAGCAGTTTTCAAGCGAATGGACTCGATGCGAATCGGCTACGCAAGCAGATGGTCGAGATCCGCAAGCTAAACGAAGAATACGCAGATCACGGCTTCCGCATCTTTACCGGCAGCGAGGTGGATATCCTCAAGGACGGGTCCTTGGACTTTGATGACGAGTTACTAGCTGAACTCGACTATGTCGTCGCCTCCGTGCACAACGTGTTTAATCTTCCAGAATCAGAAATGACGGCCCGCATCCTGCGCGCCGTTGAGAATCCGTATGTGACGATGATCGGCCACCTGACAGGTCGCCTGCTCCTCAAACGCCCGTCCTACGCAGTCGATATCGGCACGATCATCGAAGCAGCAGCAGAGAATCACACGATCATTGAGATCAACGCCAGCGCATGGCGACTCGACATGGATTGGCGGTGGTGGAAGTTTGCGAAGGAAAAGGGGGTGCGCACCTCCATCAATCCTGATGCCCATAGCACACGAGGATTGCAGGACGTTGTCTTCGGCATCCGCACTGCCCGCAAAGGCTGGCTGACCAGGAAGGACGTGATCAACTGCCTACCGCTCGATCAAGTCGAAGCAGCGCTGCGGGTAAAGCGAGAGGGCGTGTGAAGCTAACCGTGACGAAGCGGTCATTGTTTCCGCTGCTGCCCGATGCACCACAGCGATTTGTAACTGCGAATAAATAACTGACCATCGCTCACCGCGATGGAACCGATGACTTTTTCGCCCAGTGAATTCGTCGAGAGCAATGCAAAGTCTGGGCTGGCCTTAAAAACAAAGGCATCGCCGCCTTGGTTGACCGCGAAGAGTTTCCCATCGGCGCTCAAGACCAAGGACGACCAGTTTTGGCCGGTCGGGCCGGGACCTTTGAGACGCTCCTTCCAGATTAGCTCTCCGTTTTTGAGATCTCGGCATTCCGCAATTCCACCATCGGTCAAAATGTAGTGATGCCCTTGATACAAAACTCCGCTGCCGATTCGCTGTGCGACTTTAGGCTCCAGCCAGACGCGGTGAGAATTGGTGACATCGCCACTGCCTCCCGTTTTGATGGCCATAGCGGAACCACCGTAGCCGCACATGGCATACATCACGCCATCCGCATACAGAGGTGAGTTATAGATGAGCGGAGTTAACCCACTGCAAGTCCAGAGTTCTTTACCCGTCATCGGATCAAACGCACAGGCCCGCCCTGGGTAGCACATGAGCAATTCATAGCGGTCCGTGGTTTTACGCAAGATGGGATCGCCCCAAGAACCCAGCCACTTTTTGTCTGCACCTTCCCCGGAGGCACCGCCGGGCTCTTCGTGCTTCCAAAGACTTTTCCCGGTCTTCTTGTCAAAGCAATGCAACACAGTGTTCTCACCCGGGCCGAAGTTCAGAAAGACGCGATCCCCTGCGAGAACCGGAGATGCCCCGTTGCCCCAGATGTGATGCTGCTTGCCCAAGTCGGTGCGCTTCCACAGTTCTTTGCCGCTCATGTCATAGCAGTACACACCTGCGGAGGCGAAGGAAACGATGACCCGTTCACCATCCGTCGCGGGTGATGCGGAGCACTGGGGGTTTGTGCCGTGGCTCATCTCTTCCTCTTTGTAAGTGATCCCGGATTCCCAGAGCTTCTTGACGTTAGCCCGGTCAAAACACATCAGCAGACGCTTGCCGCTCTCCTTGATTGCTTGAGTGACAAAGACTTGGTTGCCCCAGACCACCGGCGTGGAGTTTCCGCCGTCTGGAAGCTCCACATTCCATGCCACATTCTCTGTGCGACTCCATTTTTCTGGCAACGCCGATTCTGCAGTACTGCCATCGCCAACGATGCCTCGCCACATCGGCCAGTTATCTGCGTGAACAGAGTGCAGACATAAAGAGTACGCGACTATGACGAGGGAGAGAAAAGGGCGCTTCATAGATTGAGTGGGTTCGGTTGGGCGGAGAGACTCGGACTTGTCTGATACGCAGCTCGACCCGGCCGCATTTCCGACAGCTGCATGTGGCAACATTGTAACTCAATTTTTCAATGCGACGGCACTGTCACACAAAACGGGTGGGAGGGGTGGAAGTGAGGCTGCAAGGATGGCTTGGGAGCACCGGCATCTCTGCTGATTCTCCCAAAACCCATCCAAACAAGAAAACACGCAAACATCCATCCACCTGACATGAAATCGTTTAAAATGCTGCTGGCAGCGACTGCCATCCTCACCTGTGCCGCATCGGTGCAGGCCCAAACCATTGTGCGCATCACCGGCTCTACTGCCTACCGCAGCGCGATGAATACCGCCATCAAGAATACCTTCGATGCAGGCGTGACGATTGGCCACACAGGCTCTTCATTCACCGGCTCTTCCCAAGTGATTTTCAAAGGCACTGTTGGCGGGAACGCAGTGATTGTTGAGACCGGGATGGGTGGCTCTGTGGGTGGTGTTTACACCGTCTCCAATTCTCTTCCGGTGAACTTCCTCGCTGACACAGCAGCAGACAGCCTGACCGTTGGCGCTACCACTGGCAGCCTTTCCACAGGCACCAACGCTCAGATCCCTGACGTTGCCATGTCCGACACGTTCCAGAACTCCACCCCGTTCAACACGAACCCAATGACGGATATCGTCCTCGGTATTGTGCCGTTCCAATGGATCACCAACAATGATGCTCCACTGACGCTGAACAACATCACCCCCCAACTTGCTCAGGTGCTCTACCAATCCGGTCAGGTCTCATTGGCCACCTTCACTGGGGACCCTGCTGACAATGGCAAGTTTGTCTTCGGCCTGGGTCGCGACCCTGACTCCGGCACTCGCCTCACCACCTTCGCTGAATCTGGTGTCGGCACCAAAGCAGTGGTCAAACAATGGCTCCCAACCGTCTCTGGCGCGGCCATCACCAGCCATGTCCTTTATCCATCTGCTACAATCAATGGCCTGTTCTTCCAGACCGGTGACAACGGCTATACCAGCGGCGGGACTCTTGCTGGCGTCATGGGCAAAACCAGCCTCGCAAACATGAATGGCTTCTATATTGCATACGCTGGCACCAGCGACGCCCAAGCAGCTGTCACGGCCGGCGGACGCACGATTAAATGGAACGGCATCGACTACAGCCCCCAGGCCATGAAGGAAGGTCTCTATACTTTCTGGGGTTATGAGCACCTGATGTATCTGCCTACCATTGATGCAGCCAAAAAGACCGTCGCTGACGCCTTAGCACAACAGATCATCACCACAGATGCTCCGATTAAACTGAGTGAGATGCACGTCTCCCGCGCCACAGACGGCGGACAGGTCATTCAAAACTACTAAGAGAACATAAACTCCCGCTCACTTTATCCAACGATACGAAATGAAACTTACTACACGACTGTCAATGATGCTGCTGGCCCTGGCCGGTATCAGCACCATTGCCCCTGCCGCTCATGCGGCCACAGCAACAAATGGCGATCTGATTTTGGGCGTCCGAGCCTCTGGCGGCACGGGGTCCTCCAAAAACTACGTCATCAATCTGGGACCGTCCTCCCAGTTTACGGGTTCAGTTGCGACTACGCTCAACCTCGGCGACGTAGGAGCAGATCTGACAACCACCTTCGGTGCTGATTGGAACACCCGCAGCAATGTCTTTTGGGGTGTTGCGGGAACTGATGGCGTCTTCCCAGGCGCGACTCTCTTCGCAACACGCGCAGAATTGACCCCCGGCACACAGAGTATCCCGTGGCAGCGTGGTAGCAATACTGCTCACAGCTTTGCGGACGCTAAATTGCAAAGCATGATGAACGGCTTCCGTGGCGCAGGTGCTACCGGGCTCGTCGCAACCAACGCCGTGACTCAACTTGGCACGGATGGCAATAGCTGGGGCTCGTTCCAGCCAGATGGCCTGCCTTATAGCAGCAACCAAGGTATCAGTTTTGCCATTTGGAACCCCAGCATCGAAGGCACCTTTGCCAACGGCACTGCTGGTTCCGTGCTAGATCTCTACAGCATCGCTCCTGGATCTGGTAACAGTGCTCTCCTAGGTCGTCTCGTCATGAGCGATCTGGGCGAAGTCACCTTCGTCCCAGTTGCCGCTCTTGGCGCCAGCACGATCCAGTTCGCGACCTCCACGGCCTCTACCAGTGAAGCGACCGCTAGCTACCAAGTCACCCTCACTCGCACTGGTGACGTAACGACCGCAGCCAGCGTCACCATCGGTGCCACTGGCGGCACGGCCGTTAGCCCAGCCGACTTCACCTTCACTGGTGGTGTCGTGAACTTCGCCATCGGGGAGGTCAGCAAGACCCAGACCGTCACCGTGGTGAACCGCCCTGGCGATCAAGGCGACCGCTCCATTGCTCTCGGCCTGTCCGCAGCCACCGGTGCAACACTCGGCGCCACAACCACCCACACTGTCACGATCCAGGACGCAGTCGTCCCGAGCGTGATCAGCGTCTCTGAGTCGGATGTGTATGTGGTCGGCGGCGCTGCAAGCGTCACGGTCAATTTCGTTCGCACTGGTGGCACTTCTGCCGTCAGTGCAGACTTTGCTACGACGGACGGCACAGCAGCATCTCCCGCAGACTACACCTCCGCTTCTGGAACGGTGAACTTCGCAGCGAATTCCGACACAGCCTCTGCGGTCATCACATTGGCAGGCGTTCCAGTTGTCTCGACGAAGACCTTCACGGTCTCGCTCAGTAATCCTGGGGCAAACGCCAGCATCGGCACCAGCAGCACCACGGTGAACATCCTGCCACCAGCCACCAACGGCCCTCTGCAGGTCAACATC